>CAMCXP010000048.1 GCA_945883395.1 Melioribacter roseus P3M-2 | reverse complement strand
CGCTGTCCAGTTGCCGACGACAACGTGATGTTGCGCTCAACATCCTGCCAGGTCCCAACGGCGGCCGTATCAATAGCTACGACACGATCGCCCGATTGTACACCAACAGATGCCATTACCGACGTTGGCTCGACATACGCAATACGCGTGGTGTTCCATGTGAGCTCGCCGTCGACGAGGAAAAATCCTGTAAACAACGTGATGGCTAGCAGGAAGTTCATGATCACACCGGCGCTGAGCACAAGTGCCTTCTGCCAGTTCTTCTTCGAGCGGAACTCATAGGGCTGTGGCGGTTGGCCTGCGAAGTCGGTATCCATCGACTCATCGACCATGCCAAGGATCTTCACGTACCCACCGATTGGGAGCGCACAGAGGCGATAGTCCGTGTGCTCGCCGAGCTCAAGATTCTCGGGAAGCTTCCCGAACGAGAACCCTGTGAGACGGTTCCAACCGATCACTCGCGGACCCATACCAAGAGCGAAGACATCGGCACGCATGCCCGTCCATAACGCCGCAAGGAAATGCCCCAGCTCGTGAACAAACACCAACACGCCGATGACGACGATGAAGGCTAAGGTTGACTGTAGAATTTCCATGTTCGCTATGAGCGTAGTGTACGTGCGGTGAATTCATGCGCCATGCGACGAGCTTCCTCGTCGACGGCAACGATCTGGTCCAATGACGGATGATCGAGGTGTTCCATGTGTTCCAATGTGTGCGCAATTGTGCGCGGAATGTCGAGGAATCCGATGCGCTCATCGAGGAACGCTGCCACAGCGACTTCGTTCGCTGCGTTTAACACAGCTCCCGCCGAGCCACCGGCACGCATTGCATCGTAGGCCATCTGCAAGCACGGGAATCTCTCCAGATCGGGAGCTTCAAACGTGAGCTGACCAATCTTCGCCAGGTCCATACGAGGAATGTCAAGGGGCGCGCGATGCGGATATGTGAGCGCATAATGAATCGGAAGCAACATCGTCGGCATTCCCATTTGTGCCTTTACCGAACCATCGACAAACTCCACCATCGAATGAATGATCGACTGCGGATGCACAACAACATCAATCGCATCGCTCGTCATGTCGAACAACCAACGTGCTTCGATCACCTCGAATCCCTTATTCATGAGCGTCGCCGAATCGATCGTAATCTTTGCACCCATCGACCAGTTCGGATGACGCAGTGCCATCGCCGGCGTGACATCACGCATGGCCTCACGAGAAAACGTACGGAACGGACCACCCGAGGCTGTGATGACAAGGCGAGCAATGTCGCAGGCGCGTTCACCCACAACGCACTGAAGGATTGCGCTATGTTCGGAGTCGACGGCAACGAGCGTAGCTGCATGTGCTGCAAGTGCAGGGACAAGCACACTGCCTGCGCTCACAAGCGACTCCTTGTTCGCAAGCCCGATGATGTGTCCTGCGCGAATCGCGGCCATCGTTGGCAAGACACCGCTGAAGCCCACCATTGCCGAGAGGACGACGTCATTTTCAACGTCGGCAGCCGCCTCGCAGATCCCCTCGTCGCCACATAGGACAGGTCCGCTAAACTCTGGACATGCCTCGCGGAACGCCTTCCAAGCTGCTTCATCGCGAATGGCCACCCCATATGGCGCATGTCGCCGAACCTGCTGGACAAGATCTTCCCAACGCGTGTTGCACGTTATCCAGCGCAGACACACCAGATCTGGTGTGCGCGAGAGGATGTCGAGTGCTTGGCTCCCAATTGAGCCCGTCGACCCGAGAATGGTTACGGTACGTGATTGCGTGCGCTGCGTCACTGATACTGCCGTGTAATGTCCTTTGTACCAGATCCGGCATAACAGCGGAACTCGCCCGCTTCAATGCGTTCATCTTCACGAAGTGTGACAGAGATGAAGTATGATCGCAGCCACTTGCGCAAGGTTTGCGCCTTGTTTCGCTCGATGTAGTGAATGATGTATGGATGCATGGCAATTGTCACACGCAGACCCCACGCGCGAGCTCGGTAATTGCGCAGCCAGCGATCTATACTAGCAACTGTACTTGCTGCAGAAATCACACGTCCGGTACCCATACAGAATGGACACTCTTCGCTGGTACGCTCAGCCATGCTTTGGCGAATGCGCTGACGCGTGATCTGCATGATGCCGAGCTGCGTAATCGGATACACGATTGTTTTCGCACGATCGCGCGAAAGCTCCTTTTTCATTTCGGCATACAGCTTTCGGCGGTTCTCTTCCTGCTGCATGTCAATGAAATCGACCAGCACCATACCGCCGATATCACGCAGACGCAACTGTTTAGCCACTTCGCGCATCGCCTCGAAGTTGCTCTTTACGGCGTTACCTTCCTGCGAACTCTGGTTCGATGCTCGTCCAGAATTGACGTCTACCACGACCATTGCTTCGGTATGATCGATTATCAGATAGCCACCGCTCTGCAGCGGGACTCGCCGCGAGTGCGTAAGGTGCACATCCCGCTCGATACCGTAGACATCGAACATCGGACGCGTATCGGCGAAGAATTCCAGCTTCGAGTCCAGATGCGGCGCTGTTCGCTTTACATAGGCCTTGAGCTCGCGGAACACTTTGCGGTCGTCAATGACAACCTGATCAACATCATCTTTGAACAGATCACGCAGCACGCTGTAGGCAACGTTCTCTTCCTGCTTGAGCAGAATAGGCCCCTTGGCATTGCGGATTTCTGCTTCCATCTCGCTCCAGTCCTCGAGAAGCGTCGAGAAGTCCCGGTGAACGTCGTCCGACGGCAGACCCGATGCGGCGGTGCGAATGATACATCCGATACCTTCAGGAAGAACTTCACGCGCAATCGCTCGAAGGCGCTTGCGCTCGCGCACAGATTGGATCTTCCGTGAGATGCCGGTGTTTTCCTCAAATGGAAGCAGCACCACATTCCGTCCGGTCAAACCGACCTTCGTAGTGATGCGAACACCCTTAGACTGGTATGCTTCGCGCGTAACCTGGACCACCACCATTTGCTTTGCCTGCAAATTGATCGTGATCTGACCGCTTCTCTTCGTTGAAAACGTTGGGAGCCTTTTCGCAGTCGACGTTTTTGATGTGCGCAGGGCAACATCTGCCGTATCGACCGATGTTGATCGCGGACGATCGTCATCGTCGTCGTCGGTAGACACGTCTTCCATCGTCGAATCAACATCGCTGAAGTGCAGGAAACCGTCCTGCTCCAGTCCGATGTCGACGAACGCAGCGTTCATACCCTGCACAATCTTAGTTACCCGGCCGAGGTAGATGTTCCCGACGTGATGTGCTGTATCTGGTGTTTCCGTGAACAGCTCAACGAGCTTCCCATCTTCCGTGATCGCGATCCGGAATTGAGAACCCGAGGCGTTAATGAGGATTCGACGAACCATGGGCAATAAAAAAGGCCAAGTTTACCGTGGCGCATTGTACACATGCTGACCGTTGCTTCCTTCCGGACCTGGCGGGGTTGGGCCTAGTACAATCGCACGGGACTTGGCCGTGGAAATCACATTTGTAAGACAGCAAAGATACTATGGTTTTTTGAATTCAGGCACTAAACCCTGCCAGCATTCCCAATAATCGTGCTGTAACTCACCGGACGACATCGCAAACGCAGTTGGGCGGCACACAAAACGTGTTTCGAACATGAATGCCATTGTGTGCTCAATCTTGGTTGGCTTGAGCTCTGCCTTGGTCATCCTCGCATACGTATCCGCATCCGGACCGTGTCCACTCATGCAGTTGTGGAGCGACGAACCCCCTGGTACAAACCCTCCGCCCTCCTTCGCATCGTACACGCCTTCGATGAGCCCCATGTACTCGTTCATGAAGTTGCGATGGAACCATGGCGGACGGAATGTGTCTTCTGCCACCACCCACCGTGGCGGGAAGATCACGAAGTCGATGTTAGCCGTACCCGGCGTCTCGCTGGGTGCTGTTAGCACAGTATAGATCGACGGATCTGGATGATCGAACGTAACCGTGTTGATGCATTGGAACTTACGCAGGTCGTACTTGTACGGAGCGTAGTTGCCGTGCCACGCAACAACATTGAGTGGAGAATGATTGTAGATGCCCTTCCAGAGATTGCCCTGGAACTTTGCAATCACGTCAACCATCTCGGTACGTTCTTCATACCAAGCTTCCGGAATGAGGAAATCGCGTGGATACGCGAGGCCGTTTGCGCCAATTGGTCCGAGATCTGGCAGACGAAAAGGGGCACCATAGTTTTCGCAGATGTAGCCACGCACCGGACCGCTGACGTCAACACGGAACTTGATACCGCGCGGAATCACACAGATCTCTTGCGGTTCCACGTCGATGATGCCCATTTCCGTGAAGATCCGCAACGAGCCCAGCTGAGGCACAATCAGCATCTCGCCATCGGCGTTGTAGAAACACGTCGACGTCATCGACGTGTTTGCCGCATAGACGTGAATCGCCGATCCCGTGTGCGTTGTCAGATCCCCATTGCCTGCCATCGTAGCGATGCCCTCAATGAAGGTTGTTGGCTTCTCAGGAACTGGCAGGGGGCTCCACCGGAGTTGATTTGGCGTTGTCTCCACCTCGGTAAATGGCGTTGATCGGATCAGCCCGTTGTCGATACGTTCGTAAGGACGGTGAACAACTGATGGACGGATGCGATACATCCACGACCGCTTGTTTGCGCCTCGAGGTGCAGTAAATGCCGTGCCGTTGATTTGCTCAACGTAGAGTCCAAACGCCGGCTGTTGCGGCGAATTGCGGCCTTCCGGGAGTGCCCCGCCGATGGCCTCGGTGGCAACATCATTGCCAAATCCACTCATGTAGCCCATGATCGACCTCGGAAAAGTCTGTGAAACAGCGCGCGCCCAGCAGGGATCGAACCTGCGACCCGCAGCTTAGAAGGCTGCTGCTCTATCCAACTGAGCTATAGGCGCGTGAGGATGAAAGTTACGGAGGAAGTGCATTCGGTATCGACTAGCTCGGTACAATCTCGAACGCGGTCAGGGCTTCGTCGATAACGAGCCGGACCGCACCGTGGGCTGTTGGAATGACGGCCAGATCTCCGGTCTCTTCGCCCGTCAAGGCTGAGGATTCGCGCCGGATATCGGACAACCATGCATAGAGCTGCGGCGATACCGCAACCTCGTGCGGCAGCGCGCCGTGCTCTTCGACATATCGGTCGATGGAGGTCATCAGCTCATCGAAGGCATCAAACCATTCCATGTGGACTCCCTGATGTGGTGGAGCATGGTGAACAGAACGTGTCGTCACAAAGTTACAGCTGGGTTGGCAGCGTAACTACTGGTTTTTCCCTATCTTTGCGGTTCTCGGTTGGCCCCATTTTTTGTTCAACTTTCCCCAGTGGTTCGCGCGCAACGAAGGGTCACGTTGTCGCTAGAACAAGGAGTTTTTTGTATGTCGGAACAGACACTCGAAGCAACAAATGACGTCACTATGGAGACCGTCGCAGCAGCTACGGTCCAACCTTCGGTAGCGCCTGATGGCAAAATGAAGCGTTCAGCGGTCGCGGCTCTTTTGAACGGTGAGCTAGACGGATCAGCGATGAACGACGATGCATTCCTGCAGTTATTCGATACGAAGGTCTCTACACTTAAGGCAGACGACATGGTGCACGGCACTGTGGTGTCGGTCACAAAGGATGAGATTCTGGTCGATATTGGATTCAAGTCGCTTGGTGTTGTGCCTCGCTCTGAATTCGTTGGCGCGGAGCTGCTCGCTCCAGGCGAGGTTGTTGACGTGTTCGTTGAGAAGATTGAGGACGGCGAAGGCCGCCTGATGCTCAGCCGCCGTCGAGCAGACTTCATGAAGACGTGGGAAGAGATTCTCAAGCTCTCTGAAACACAGACAGTTACGCAGGTTCGCATCCTCCGCCGTATCAAGGGCGGAATGGTTGTCGATCTGCTTGGTATCGAGGCATTCCTTCCTGGTTCGCAGATCGATGTTCGCCCGGTACGTGACTTCGACGCATGGGTTGGCCGCACGATCGACGTACGCGTTGTCAAGGTCAATCACCCAAGCGAGAACGTTGTTGTATCGCACAAGGTCCTTCTCGAAGAGCAACTCCAAGAGCAGCGCGGCAAGATCCTCGAGATGCTCGAGAAGGGTCTCGTTCTCGAAGGAACAGTCAAGGCGATCTCCGACTTCGGCGTGTTCGTCGATCTTGGTGGCGTCGACGGTCTTGTGCACATCACAGACCTCTCCTGGGGCCGCGTTGCACACCCGAGCGAGATCGTCACACTCGACCAGCAAGTCAAGGTTGTTGTTCTCGACTTCGACGAGAACCGCAAGCGCATCTCGTTGGGCATGAAGCAACTCACGTCGCACCCATGGGATCAGATCGGGGAAAAGTACGAGCCGGGAACAAGTGTTCGCGGCAAGGTGGTTTCACTCACCGATTACGGCGCCTTCATCGAGATCGAGAAGGGTGTCGAGGGTCTCATCCACATCAGCGAAATGTCGTGGACACAGCACGTCAAGCACCCATCACAAGTAGTATCGCTTGGTCAGATGGTCGACGCTGTTGTGCTGAACATCGACAAGGGTGAGCGCAAGCTCGCACTTGGTATGAAGCAACTCGAGCCAGATCCATGGAATGATCTGATGGCGAAGTATCCAATCGGTTCGGTACACAAGGGTGCAGTTCGTAACCTCACGAACTTTGGTGTCTTCATCGAACTTGAGCCGGGCGTTGATGGTCTGGTGCACATCTCCGACCTATCATGGACGAAGAAGATTCGTCATCCGGGTGAATTCGTGAAGAAGGGCGACGAGATCGATGTCGTTGTTCTCGCAGTTGATAACGAGCACCGTCGTATCTCGTTGGGTCACAAGCAAATCAGCGAAAACCCATGGGACATCTTCGAAGGTGAGTTCGGTGTTGGTACAGAAACTGAAGGTAAAATCGTACGCTTGATCGATAAGGGCGTCATCGTCGAAATGCCGCAAGGCGTTGACGGCTTCGTACCAGTATCGCAGCTTTCATTTGCACCAGTTCGTAACATCGCAGACTTCTTCAATCCCGGCGACAACCTTCCACTCAAGGTTGTAGAGTTCGACAAGGAGCAGAAGAAGATCGTTCTCTCCGTTGTTGAATTCCTGCGCACTCGCTCAGCTGAAGAAGTGGCTACGTACAACGTGAACCACCCAGTTCCGAACGCAGACAAGTACAACGCTGATGGTTCGGCGTCGTCAGCAACTACAATCGAAGATCTCGAGGACAGCGAGCCAATCGCTGAGTAATTCTCGACAACCTTTGAATTCTCTCAACGGCCCGCTTCGGCGGGCCGTTGTCGTTTATACCTCTCGTACATTGCAGCTATGAAGCTCGAGAACATTCTCAACGACTTGTTTGCGATGACGCATCATGCCGGCATTAAACCGGGGTTGGAGCGCATCACCACCTTGTGCGCCTCGATTGGCGATCCCCATGCACGGCTTCCAGTGATTCACGTCGCAGGTACTAACGGCAAGGGATCGACATGCTCGATGCTTGCGTCGATTCTCACACATGCTGGGTATCGTACCGGACTCTACACGTCGCCACATGTTCGGCATTTTCGTGAGCGCATCCGCATCGATGGCGTTACCATAAGCGACGAAGATATTGCACGTCTAGCCGTTCCTCTGATGGCAACAGCGCGCGATATTGGCGGGACGTTTTTTGAAGTCATCACAGCCATGGCACTACAGTACTTCGCGGAGCGTCGCGTTGACGTCGTAGTTCTAGAAACGGGGCTTGGCGGACGTCTCGATGCAACGAACATCGTGCAGCCGTTGATGTCGATTATCACGCAGATCGACATGGATCATATGGAGTATTTGGGTCCGACACTGACTGCAATTGCAGGTGAGAAAGCTGGCATCATTAAGTATGCAACACCGGTAGTGGTAGGACATCACGGAACAGATGTGCGAGCGGTGTTTGAGCGCAAGGCCGAACGCGAGCGCGCACCAATTGTGTTCGCCGATGACATCGTCGACGTCCAGTGCGATCGCATCTTCCCGGATCTTCAGATGTCGGTAGCCGTCACCTCGATCGACGATCGTCGCTATATGATGACGGACCTTCCCGGAGTGCATCAAACTCGAAACATCGCAACAGTGCTTGCAGCACTCCCAACGCTTCAATCGATTTATCACATCGACGACACACACGTCGAGCAGGGTCTGCGCCGCGTACGTGCAACCGCTGGCCTGAGCGCGCGTTGCGAACTGGTCCAGATGCAGCCGCCCGTGGTGCACGATGTATCACATAACCCCGGGGGAGTTCGAGCGCTTGTCGACACACTCCAGAATGCTGGATACCCTGAACGCTCATTCCAGGTTGTGTTCGGTGCAATGTCCGAAAAGGATGCCGATGGAATGCTTGGCGAGTTACTCCCGATCGCACACACGATACATGTCTGTTCGCCCCATATCCCTCGGAGTATGCCGGTAGATGAGCTCGAACGGCGAGCTATTGCCCTCGGCCATCAATCAATCACTTCGTCAGAGTCTGTCGGCGATGCCTACCGAAGGGCATTAACGACAGAAGCTCCCACAGTTGCCTGCGGGAGCTTCCACGTGATCGACGAAGTGCGAGCGTTATCCGAGCAATAAGGCAACGATAAAGAGGATCGAAAACCCGATCTGGAATTGAATCGTTGCGACGTTACCCTTGACGAGTGTGCGTGCATAGAGATGCTTCCGCATGTAGGTGATAATCCATGCTGCAAAGAACGTTGTGATTCCCGCAACAGCATACAGATACGGATTGTTGAATACCGACCCGAGATACGCTGTTACGCCGATAGCACCCCCAATGAAGAGTGCGTAGAACCACACTGCCGCTCGGTATCCGAATGTCACCACTAGGTGCGCCTTCCCTGTTGCAGCATCACCGTCAGTGTCGGGAATCTGATTGATCAACAAAATGTTCGACGTCAGGAGTCCAGCTGGAATGCCAACGATGAAGGCCATGGTTGCCAACGACGACCACAACTCTGGAGCAGACGTTGCTGTTGCAACGTAAAACACGCCCAGTGTGATCAGTGGACCAAACGCGAGTCCGATAACGACTTCACCAAGACCATGGCGCGCCACAAGGCGCAGCGGGGGCGCGGTGTAGAAATAGCCGAGCGCAAGACCAGTAAAACCAATTGCGAGAACGCCCGTACCAACGGCATACGTCAGGTACATACCAATTAGAGAGGCACACAGCGCAAGGACATTCGCAACTTGTAGCGTTCCCTTGAGATCAATCAGACCCAAGAAGATCGATCTCGATCCGCCAGAATACTGCGTGAAGTACTTGGTGTTGGCTTGATCCGTTCCGCTCTTGTAGTCGAAGTAGTCGTTGTACACGTTGCTCGCCAAGTGAAGCAGCGCAACACCCACACATGCGAGCGTCGCTTGCAGCCAGTTGACGCTGTGGTCGAGCACACCCGACACATAGGCAAGCGCAATGAAGCATGGTGTCAGTGCTGCTGTCAAGAACGGCGCACGCGTTACAACCAGCCACTTCACAACCTTTGTCGATCCCTTGATCGGCACATCAACTAACTGATCGAGCTCTTCGGTGACTCCACAAAAACCAATCTGAACTCCGTTCTTAAACGTTGGGGTGATGCGGATCTGTGCGCCGAACAACTCACCGTTCTTCCGACGGAAGTTGGTTTGCCCGACCCACTCGCCTTCTTTCACTGCAGTTGCAAGCCAACCGCCGAGGTTCTGCAGAACGATTTCGCCCGGCGAAATATCGCTTACCCGAACCATGCCTATCGTCTCCTGCCGTGAGTATCCGAACATCACTTGCGCCCCCTCGCTGAAGGTTTCAATGATCCCTTCCATGTCGCAAGTGATTACAGACTTGTCAAGTGCTGTTGCCACGAGGTCTCCAAAAACGTTAGTGGTTGAACGAGATATGTACAAACATACGATGACCGACTCATCGGTCGATATCGATGCGGTATCTTTGTAGTCATGAACGCACTCATCTCCGTTTCCGATAAAACCGGTGTTGTTGAATTCGCTCGCGACTTGCACGCTCTTGGCGTCAGGTGCATTTCCACAGGAGGCACAGCAAAGGCTCTGGCCGAGGCTGGCATCCCGGTAACGAAAGTCTCCGACCTGACGGGATTCCCGGAAATCATGGATGGACGGGTAAAGACGCTGCATCCGCGGATCCACGGGGGGCTCCTGGCCGTGATGGACAATCCTGAGCACGTCGCACAGATGAAGGAGCACGGCATTGAGAAGATCGACATCGTGGTCGTGAATCTCTATCCATTCGAGCAGACGGTTGCTCGCAAGGGGGCTACCGCTGCCGAGATCATCGAGCAGATTGATATTGGCGGACCTGCCATGGTGCGGGCTTCGGCGAAGAATCATGCGCACACGACGATCGTCGTTAACCCATCTCGTTACAACGATGTGCTCATGGAACTCCGCGCGAACAGCGCAACGTCGATCGCGTTACGCACCGAGCTTGCCATGGAAGCGTTCGCCCACACAGCGCAGTATGATGCGCGTATCACGCAGTGGTTTGCCGAACAGGGATCGCACGGTTTCCTCAACGAAACAGCACTGCCCCTTCGTCGCGATCAGTCGCTTCGCTATGGCGAGAATCCGCACCAAACAGCAATGCTATACGGCACGTTTACCTCGATCATGCATCAGGTGCACGGCAAGGAACTCTCCTACAACAACATCCTCGACATCGATGCAGCGATGGGTCTGTGCATGGAGTTCGACGAACCGACTGTGGTGATCGTCAAGCACAACAACCCATGTGGTGTTGGCTCGGCATCGACACTTGTCGAAGCTTACGCAAAGGCATTTGCCACCGATACGGTAAGTCCGTTTGGCGGCATCATTGCCATGAACCGTGAAGTCGACAGTACGATGGCACATGAGATTCACTCGCTCTTCGCCGAAGTGCTGATCGCTCCAGCGTATACCGACGAAGCACTCGCACAGCTGATCAAGAAGAAGGATCGCCGATTGATGACGGTCGACATACAGGCATTTCGGGATGCTTCGCGCGTGAGCGTGCGTTCTGTAGCAGGGGGCTTTCTCGTGCAAGATGGCGACACAACACTGTTCAACGAGGCAGACCTCCGTGTTGTCACCACAACTCAACCCACACCAGACCAACACAAGGCCATGCTCTTCGCTTGGAAGATTGCAAAGCATGTGAAGAGCAACGCAATCGTCTACGCAGCTGCTGATCGCACGCTCGCCATTGGTGCTGGACAGATGTCACGCATCGACTCCGCCCGCATCGCTGTGCGCAAGGCACTCGACGCAGGCATCGATCTTGCCGGATGCGCTGTTGCGTCGGATGCGTTCTTCCCGTTTGCTGATGGCCTGCTCCAAGCAGCCGAAGCTGGCGCATCGTGTGTGATTCAGCCGGGCGGATCAATTCGCGATGAAGAGGTCATTGCTGCCGCCGACGAAAAGGGGCTGGCGATGATCTTCACCGGAACACGTCACTTCCGACATTAAGTACACTGCTTTGTGCGCGATGCTTCGTGCAGCACATCGAGATTGAGCTGCACCTTGCCGAACACCGTACCGTCGGGGAACCGTCCATCTTTGCGGATCTTGCCCGCAGGGACCCCCATCATCAGCTCAACGGCTTCCTCGACACGCTCGATGGGATAGATGCTAAACTTCTTTGATCGCACGGCCTCGACGATTTCGTCGTTGAGCATAAGATCATGGACATTCTGAATGGGCAGCACAACACCTTGCGTTCCTGTGAGCCCCTTATCCTTGCAGACTTCAAAGAAGCCGGTGATCTTCTCGTTCACACCACCTACTGCCTGAATGTCGCCCTTCTGATTGATACTCCCAGTGAGTCCCAAGTCCTGCCGAATCGGGATATTGGAGATCGCACTAAGAAGAGCAATCATTTCGGCAGCCGATGCACTGTCGCCATCGACGCCGCCATAGTTCTGCTCGAACGCAATGCTGGAAGTAAACGACATTGGTTGTTTCCGCGAGAATAGCGTTCTGAGTAAGCCTGAGAGAATCAGCACGCCCTTTGAGTGGATCGAGCCACTCATGGCAACTTCGCGTTCGATATTGATGATACCAGCGTTCCCCGCGCTCACGGTGGCGGTGATCCGCGCAGGTTTGCCGAACGACACGATTCCGGTGCTGTAAACGGTGAGGCCGTTAATCTGTCCAACACGAGAGCCCTTCGTGTCGATCAACAACATCCCCTTCGTAATGTTCTCGCGGATACTTTCGTCGGCACGACTGCTACGACGATGCCGCATCGCTATGGCATATCGTACATGCTCTTCGCGGACAACGCGCGCTTTCTTGAGCGATGCGAAGTGCGATGCTTCACGCAGTAGATCGGCTGCATAGGCGAACTGAAGGGTGATCTTGGTATTCGTCTCGGTAAAAGCGACAGCCCACTCAATGATCGCGGCAGCTCCACCACGATCGCAGTGCAGGAGCGACTCTTCGGTAGCGATCTGCGAGATGAAACCGCAGTAGTTGCGGATCATATCGCGAGAACGAGGCGCTTCGGCATCGAATTCGGCGTGCACCTTACACATCTTGTGGAAGTCTTCATCAGCAGCCCAGAGCGCGAGGTAGACCGCTGGGTCGCCAAGCAGAATGACCTTTACATCAAGGCGAATAAACTCTGGCTTGATGGTATTCAACTGCGACTGCGCGTCGAGAGGCTGAATGTCGAGTCGGCCATAAAGCATCACGCGCTTTAGAGCAGCCCAGACGTTCGCATCAGTAAGCACGTCCATCGCATTCAAAATCATATAACCGCCATCAGCACGAAGAAGCGAGCCTGCACGGATATGCGAAACATCGGAGACGGTAAATCCGCGAGCATCGACACGACGTTCGATTGTGCCGAATAGCGATGCATAGGTTGGCGCCGTCTCAACGATGATCGGGGCTGTTGCGCTATCGTAGTTATCAAGAATGAGATTTACTACAGACATACGTTCGAGCTGGCGGCCATGCTCTTCCATCGCCTCGTCCACCACGCCGGTGTGTTTAGCTGAATAGACACGCACATAGTCTTCGATGTGCTCGAGGATAAACGCAGTAAGACCATCCAAGAAGTCCGTGATACGATCGCGCGGAAAACTCGAACGCAGATCTTCGAAGATGCCCTTGAGCAACATCCCAACTGCAACCCGATCATGCTTTGAAAGCTCCTTGCGAAAGTCAACCATCACCCGCATCGACCGACGTCCGATCTCGCTGAGCTCTTCGCGATATGTTTCATACAATGTATGAAGCGCTGTTGCCTGCTCGATCGTCAGCGTTTTCGCCTCAACCAATTCATCCAGTTCGTCTATCGCAACGGGCTTGCCTTCAACCATGGGGAATACTTCGGTGCGACCAGTGCCATCTTCTTCCTGCAGCGTACCAACGACGAATCCTGAAGGACGGATTTTTGCGTCGAACTCGGCGAGGAGCTTCTGCTCTAGTTGCTGATATCGCTGACTGATAGACTTACGATCCGTCTGGAAATGCACGTCCTCGAACAGCTGAGGGATGCGCAGACGCACGACGTTCATCGCCTCATCCATCATCCGTGTAAAGACACGTCCTTCACCTGCCTCAAAACGCAACAGCACCGGTTGGTCCAGTGCTTTGAAGTTGTTTACATAGGCGAAGTCGTGCAGCTGCACGCGCTCATCCTTGCGATGATTGAGGATCTGACGAATAGTCGTCATACGCCCAGTTCCCACAACGCCAGACGTCCAGATGTTGTACCCCTGACTTCGAATGCCGGCACCAAGCTCAATGGCTTCAATCGCACGCTCTTGTCCAACAATCCGGTTGAGCGGCTTCATCTGCTTGGTTGTTGTGGTAAACGGCAAATGTGCGTGCGGACATGTCCAACGCAGTTCAGCTGGTGCGAGTGCGCGTGCTGACGTAACCTTCTTCGTCATGATGAGCTTCCTCTTCAGTGGTGGAGACGAGCGTACCCCAGTGATCCTTCCGGCACACCGATGATACACGACACATCGTACAAACGTCGTTCTGGGGACG
>CAMCXP010000047.1 GCA_945883395.1 Melioribacter roseus P3M-2 | reverse complement strand
GCCTGCGTGATAATCGGATCACTCGCAATCATGAGGTACGATTCCAGAATCGAGACCACCGTCGTTGATTCAGACGCTGCCAGATCAATGGCGTGTCGAAGCTCCGCTATGGTTGCCTGATGAGCCGCGTAGAGACGTTCTATTTCACTCGACACATCAGAGGGAGCGATCACGTCACGATCAACGATTGGACTCTCGGTCGTAATCGTGTATGCTCGACCGATCGCAATACCGGGCGATGCAGGGATACCTTTGAGAACTACCGTACTCAGAGTTGCTCCCCAAATCCACTGTGAAACAACTCGACAAGTGCTGCATGCGCTTCAGACTCATCTGATCCGTCGACAATAACACCGAGTTCACAACCTTGCTCAGCGGCAAGCGTCATGACACCGATAATGCTCTTGGCGTTAATGTTAAAACCATCACGCACCAGATATACATCACTTGCAAACTGCGACGCAACCTTCACGACCATTGCAGCAGGGCGCGTATGAAGCCCAGCGCGATTGCGTATTGAAACTGTCGATTCGATCATAGTGCCACCCAATGTGAGCCAGATCCAGCGGCCTTTGAAAGGCGATTCATGAGTGCCTCACGTCGTTGAACGGCGGCATCACAAAGTACGAGAATGGCAGCGAGTTGCAATTCATCTGCTCGACGCAATTCAGCGTAGAGTGTCGATTCAGCAAGCGGCGAACAAATCACCGTGCGTGGCAGAGTCGGAAGTGGATACTCGGAGAGCACCATAATGGGATCATGATACGTCGATACGAGACGCAAAAGGTGATCCTCGGTGTCGCAGAGAATCACTGGACATGTGGGTGCATAATGCCGATAACGCGTTCCAGGCGAGGCGCGGAGGTCATCGTGCGACGTAGCGACATCGACAGGATGACCGAGGGTTTGTGAGATCTGTTTGCCGGAAATAGCGCCTGGACGAAGGATCGTGCAGGTGTTTACACCCAGCTGAACGACCGTGCTCTCGAGTCCGATAGTGCATGGTCCACCATCGAGTATGTCGATATCAGGACCAAGATCGTTGACCACGTGTTGTGCCGTCGTCGGACTTGGTCGCCCGGAGCGATTCGCGCTTGGGGCAGCAACAGGGCATCCGAGTTCCTGGATTAGAGCACGAGCAATACCGTGCTGTGGCATACGGACAGCCACCGTGCGAAGTCCAGCCGTGATACGTGGTGATACCGTATCAGCTGATGGCAGCACACATGCCAAGGGTCCGGGCCAGTATACTGACGCTATGGCACTAAGAACGCCATGGTAGTCAACGGCAACCAGCGAACAGGCCTGCTCAATCGATGCCACATGCACAATCAACGGATTGTCGGATGGTCGCCCCTTGACCTCAAAGATGCGCTGCAGACCCACGTCGCTCTGGATCGACGCTGCAATCCCGTACACCGTCTCGGTAGGCATCCCAACAACGCCACCAGCACGCAGAACTAACGCGCAAGTCCTGATGTTATCGATGGTTGGCGCAAGAATCATATACCAAAATACTGGTACCGCCTGCTAGTTGGGTCTGAAACTTTCAAGACACTTTTGTATTCTTACCAGTTCACAACACGACAATCTTGGTCTGTATCACCGGAGTCTTCGATTATGCGCATCCGCCTTGCCCTCATCATCGCAACATTTGTTGCCGCTTGGTCCACCTCATCGGCACAATTGTCGCTCTTTACCTTTCTAAACAACAGTCCCGACCCTGCGTTCGCTACTGCCGATCTCTATGTCACGCAGGCTGGCATCGTCTCGAAGGTCGAAGACGTCCCATTTCAGGGGGCCAACAACCTCAATTCCATCGCAGTGTTTGGTGACCTTGACGTAACGTTTGCCGTTGCGCCGGGCAACAGCATCGACGCAAGTGAAGCGAAAGCAGCATTCACATTCACGCCGGGTGCAGACAAGGGATACGTGGTGATGGTTCACGGTGTGTCAAACGCCACGGGTTACGCTCCGAACCCAGACAGCAAGCCTATCGCGCTGAAGATGACGAGCTTTGAGGTCGAACCGTATACTGCCGATCCAAGCAAGACAGGCGTGTATTTTGTACATGGCGTGTCCGACATGGAGACAGGTGACTTCTGGTTCCGTGGTGGCTCGAAGGTCGCCGTTGCAGGAATGGGCTTCACAGACAATGCAACTGCAGTAGCTGCCGCCGAGCGTAAGGCTGTTACTGTTGACTTCACAAAGGCAGGAGATAAGACAAAGGCTCTGGCTTCATTTTCAGTGGACGTTGCATCGCTTGCCAGCTCAGTAGTTGTATGCGTCACGAGTGGTTTTAAGACCCCGTCGGAGAATGGCAACGGCAAGGACACGATGGCCCTTCTGTCCGTTCTTGAAGACGGTCGCGTTGTCCGCTCCCCACTCCTGGCAGGCTCGCAAACAAGTCGCGTACAGATCGTTCATAACGCTGCGGATCCATCCGCTACTGTTGTTGACTTGTGGCTTAATGGCACGAAGGCGTTTGATAACGTCAGCTTCCGCAAAGCAACGTCATTCACAAACGTCCCTGCAAACTCACCGCTGGTGATTGGCATTGCTCCTGCTACGTCGTCGTCGTACAAAGACACCCTTGGTACGTTTACGCTTGATCCGCTCCGCCCCGGCCGCAGCTACACACTCGTCGCCACAGGCGTTCTCGATTCGTCAAAGTTCCGCCGCAATCCGAACGGTAAGGCAATCAACTTCCAGATCGCCATTCTGGAGGGTGCGCTCGAAGCATCGGAACCAGGCAAGACAGCTGTGCGCGTCGCTCACTTCTCTACAGATGCACCACGCGTATCGATTGCAAGCACAACAACGAACTACGCAACGAATGTTACCTACGGCGATGCATCAGCTACCTATGCTCTCGTATCTCCCGCGCTGGATACGCTTTGGGTGAGTGGTGAAGATGGGAAGCGAATTCGTGGGTATGTCTGCGACCTTCGTGGACAGAATAAGGCGTTCCTCGCCCTTGCCTCTGGCTTCTTTGTTCCCGATTCGAACCAAACAGGCCCGGCGTTCAAGCTCATCCTGGTTGAACCCAACGGCACCGTCAACGCATCACTCCAAGAGGTCGAGCCAGGTCCTGTGTCGGTTGAAGAACTCCTCGATGCATCGGCATCATGGGTGGTCGGGCCAGTCCCGGCACGCGAACGTGTTACCGTTGTTGTCCCGTCGGAAGCCGTCCGTTACGATGTCGTGTCTATCTCTGGCGCTATTGTTGCGCAAGGTGAATTCACGACAGATGCAGCTGGTTCGCTGGCCACCATCGACATACGTGCTTTGTCGTCAGGCACCTACATGGTTCGTGCCACAAATGTCGACGGCACGCCTCTCGGCCAGAGGTCGATTGTAGTTCAGCGATGATTCGTATCTTTGTGGTTCTCTTCAAGAGCCATAATGTTTGAATCCTTAAGCGATAAACTCGAATACGCCCTCAAGGCTATCCGCGGTCAGAACAAACTGACCGAGGACAACGTCAATGAAGCATTGGCGGAAGTGCGGCGTGCACTTCTCGATGCTGACGTCAACTTTGGCGTCACGAAGAAGTTCATCGACGACGTCAAGGAAAAGTCTCTCGGCCTTGAGGTCAAAGGTAACGTCCTGCCTGGTCAGCTGATGATCAAGCTCATGCACGATGAGCTGGTCTCACTCATGGGATCGTCGAAGAGCGACCTCATTACCGCACCGCAATCACCGACGATCATCATGGTCGCGGGTCTGCAAGGTTCGGGTAAGACGACATTCTGCGGCAAGCTCGCCTTTAGCCTGAAGAAGAAGGGCAAGCAACCCCTCTTGGTGGCCTGTGACATCTACCGTCCAGCAGCTGTTGATCAGCTCAAGGCGCTCGGTACGTCGATGTCGCTGCCGGTATTCGCTAAGGAGGGTGCCAAGCCTGCTGAGATCGCTGCCGAAGCTCTGCAGTATGCTAAGAAGTATGGACGCGACATTGTCATCGTCGATACGGCCGGTCGGTTAACGATCGATGAAGAGATGATGCACGAAGTTGCCGACCTCAAGGCTCTGCTGTCTCCTCACGAAATCCTCTTCGTGTGCGATGCAATGACAGGTCAAGATGCGGTCAATACCGCGCAGGCCTTCCATGATCGCCTCGAACTCACGGGTGTTGTCCTGACAAAGCTCGACGGCGATACACGCGGTGGTGCGGCCCTTTCACTTCGTGCAGTGGTTGGGAAGCCGATTAAGTTCGTTGGTGTTGGCGAGAAGATCGATGCGCTCGAGCCGTTCTACCCAGAACGCATTGCATCGCGCATCCTCGGTATGGGCGACATCGTAACGCTCGTAGAAAAGGCGCAAGCCCAGATTGACGAGAAGGAAGCGGAGCGCCTCGAAGAAAAGCTTAAGAAAAACCAGTTCACGTTTGAAGATTTCCTCGATCAAATGAAATTGATCAAGAAGATGGGCAACCTACGTGATCTGCTCGGGATGATTCCTGGAGTCGACCGTGCTCTGCGCGATGTACAGATCGATGATCGTGCGTTTGGACGTGTTGAAGCCATCATCCTCTCGATGACCAAGGAAGAACGTGGCAATCCTCGCCTTCTCAATGGTAACCGCCGTAAGCGCATCGCTTCTGGTAGCGGAACATCGATTCAGGATGTCAATCGACTGATCAAGCAATTTGAAGACATGCAGAAGATGATGCGAAATATGTCAAAGGGCAAGATGGCACAGATGATGGGCAACCGTCAAATGGCTCAGTCCCCGTTTGGCACGCGCCGCTGATTCACTTTATTTCACACTTTGTTTCCTGAGGAGACATCATGGTAAAACTCCGCTTGCGTCGCCGCGGTCGTAAGAAGGCTCCGTTCTACGACATCGTTGCGATCGACGGACGCGCTCGTCGTGACGGCGCTTCGATTGAACGTGTTGGGTATATCGACCCAATGACAACCCCTAAGAACGTTGTTCTCGACGTTTCGCGTGCGCTGTACTGGCTTAGCGTTGGTGCCCAGCCGACTGACATCGTGCAGCAAATTCTTAGCCGCGAAGGTGTACTTCTTCATCGACACCTTACGTTCAAGGGTAAGTCAGAGGAAGAAATCAACGCAGCCGTTGCAGAGCACAAGGCTACTGCATTCGCACGCTACGAGCGCTTGAAGAAGCGCCGCGCAGAGCGCGACAAGACACGTGCCGAAGCTGCGAAAGCACCAGTTGTTGTTGAAGAAGCACCAGTTGTTGTTGAAGAAGCACCAGCCGTTGTTGTTGAAGAAGCACCAGCCGTTGTTGTTGAAGAAGCACCAGCTCCAGAAGCACCAGCTGAATAACGCTCCCAGCAGACCTAGATGCATAGAAAAGAAACGCGCGTTCGTTCATCGAACGCGCGTTTTTTCGTTCCAAAGCAACATGTGAAGCTCCGTAACTTTGCAGATGCTACACCACACCATTGCTGACCGTTACTTGCGCCAGCGCACGATCTATGGACGCCTACTTCGGATGTGTTTTGCGTTTGCTGGTATGTTTTGGATTGTCATCTATCTTCAACCGCTTGAGTCGCACGAAACACTACGATCGGGTCAGTCGATCATCTATTTTATTCTTATGACGATCTGGGGGCTCGACTACATGCGTGAGCAGCGTAGACTTACGGTGGTCATCAATGCAGCAAATCAGCGCGGGATTCCACCAAGCGAACTCGAATTCGCTGCCGTCGCCGACCGTGCTTCGCTCTTCGTGATGCTCATCCCATCGCGCGGTATAGCTGGAGTGATCTTCCCCATCATCTTCACTGCAGGCCTTCTTTCTGCGTATATCTTGGTGATCCTGCAATACCTCATGGCGTTCCGCGGCGCTTAACACCACACTTCGATGATCTCTCGAGCACAGGTTCTTCAGACACTACGACAGCTATTGCAGCGGGATACGCCGCAGTATGCTTCGTTTCTGTCGCTGATAGCTTGTACACTGCTCGCCCTAACGACTATCGGCATCGGTGTGCTTGAAGATTCGCTGATCGTAACGACGAATGGATACATCGCACTCATCGACATCAGCACGTCACTGTTGTTCCTAGCGGCCGTCCAGCAGTCAATGCGGCGTCCCGACCTGACCTTTAACTACGGCTACGGCAAGTACGAGAGTCTCGCGATTCTTCTGAGTGCGAACCTTCTCATTGCCTTGAGCATCTACACGCTTTCGCAAGCAGTGCTGCTGGTAAAACAACCGGAAGCCCATGCCGCATCGATCATACCGATCCTCTGGAGTACTGCGTCCCTGTTCATTATGCGGTGGACTGGCAGAATGCTACGTAGGTATGCAAATCGCTTTCACATGCCTATGCTCAAGTACGACGCTGAGCTGTGGCGCACGGATTCCTGGATGGAACTCGGCGTTGTGTTCTCGCTTATTGCCAGCGCCGCTCTGCAGATTGCTGGGTATTACGTGGTTGGAGCAACACTCGATGCTCTGGTATCCGTCGCTCTGATTGTCGTAGCTCTGAAGGTACCTCTCACGCATGGACGTGAGGCCTTCCGACAGTTGCTCGACAGAACGCTACCCGATGAAATGCAGTATGAGATCCTCGGCGTGATTGCAGAGAACCACGACCGCATGTGTGAATTCAAGAGTGTGCATACACGCCAGTCGGGGAAAGACATCTTCATCGAGATAGATCTTGTGATGCCCTACGACTATCGTCTTGAGGAACTCTACAAGCTAGAGTCTACAATCCTTGCCTCGCTCCATGGCTCGTTCCCAACTGCGATCCCACGAGTGTACGTCACGCCATGCGACCACTCATGTGATCACGCGAGTGGCACAACGTGTCCGGTAAAGCGCGCCGCTCTGAACGCTTAACGGCTACGCTTTACTTCGATTTGGACTGTTCGACTCAGGAATCGCTCTTCAGGCGTTTCATATGAATCGATACCAGGAGGGAATCGATCGGTGCTGATCTCGTTGCACTGAAGATCTATACGCTTCTTCACATTTGCTCGTATAACGCCGCAGACGGCATCAGCACGCTTCTGCGACAACTTCCTGTTGAAGTCTGCATTGCCAAGCATATCAGCAAATCCACGAACGATCACAGCAGATCCCGCTGGTAGGTTCTCAAGGAAGGTGGCAATCTGCTGTTGTGCAATCGGTGTGATCTGATCACTGGCGATATCAAACAACGTCAGTGTGAGACGCTCCAGCTCAGTGCTTACAGTGTCTTTCCGAACAGAGATCGACGTTGTAGCTGATGCAGACGCGTTACGAATACCACCAACACGCAGCGTTACATCAATCGGTTGCGCATGCTGCATCGCATCGGCAACGGCTGTCGTAAGCGGCTGAACCACAGCCTCTGGAACACCCTTTCCGGTCTGCGAGAAGAGGACCGTCGATCCAGACATCGCCTGAAGGCTCCAGTCCGTGACGTAGTTCTGCGACGTACCTGAAGGATCAAACGCAATCTTTGGAGGATCTACCGTACGTGCCTCGTTGAAACGGCGCTTAGCAACAGAACCTAACAATCGAACATCCGATGGAACAATCTCGACACGCCGATTCTCGGAATAGCCCGACTCACTTTGCTGACGTGTTGGACGTTCCGGGGCACAGGAACCTGTGCCCGTCTCGATGGTGATCCGCGATTCGTCAATCTTCCACACACGCACGAGGTAGCTCTTCACGGCCTGCGCACGACTGCGTGCCAGTTCACAGTCGCCACCTTCAGTGGTCGGATCAGCTGTTCCGCGCAGACGGATTGATGCATCCGACATCGACACCATGCGCTCACCAAGGATGTTCAGAATATCTCGATGGACCGCTGTTGTGCGAGGTGCGACGCTTTCAAGATCGAACTCACGAGCAGAGGCCACCTGGTGGTAACGGAACGACAACGAAATCGCCTGGGATTCAAAGAAGACAACAGGTAAGATTGGTAGCGCTTCAGTAATGAACTGCGTCGACAAGTTGATCACGAACTCAGATTTTTGCGATCCATCCGGATACTGCGCTCGTGCAGCGATAGCGGCTGTAATCTTCGGTGGCAAAGGACGGAAGACGGTGTCTGTGCGATACATACGCTCGGTAATCGTCACGAGATCTTCCCCTACGAGCGTATCGACAACGATACGCTGTACGCCCTCTGCACGTCGATCAATGGCATCCGGTGCAACATCGACTATCAATGAGTCAATGAATGTCTCACTCTTCCGCTCAACAGACATTGGAGGCACCGGCGCATTCAACGAGAATGCAAGGCTCGCACCCACACGAAGTGCGTTTGCCTTCCAGGCAACACTCGTGTGTAGATCGTTGAGACCAAACGTATACAGCACCTCTGGCGTAAGAACCACCGAATGATTCTCTGTAATTGGAATATCAAGACCAAACCCGACCACAGCCCCAAGCAGCGGAGACTGCATACCGTCGATCATTTCATTGCTGGTTTCATTACGCGTTCGACGGCCATTTTCAAACGTTCCCGTTCCAGGAATGATGAGTGTTTCACGCTGTGAAAATGTAGCGGGCGACATAAATCCCGCAGATCCACCTATCATTAACCGCACTGGTGATGCAATGCGCCAATCAATAAGGAACTCGCCCCCTAGCCAGCCAAGTCGAGCGTCGAGTGTGTGCCGCGTGATTCCCTCGGTGGCATTGGTTACAAGGATTGCCTGGTCTACGTTAAACACGCCATCATAGGTGGCGTACGTACCGCGCAGCGTCAGGCGCACAGCCTTGCCAAGCTCTTGACGTAAGAACAGCGACAAGGCTGGTCCGATCCCTTGCGCCGAGGTGTATCCCCCACAGCACGTCGGAGCCTGTGGAAGAATAACATCGCCGCTGTGCATCACGTAACTCGCATTGATACTCATCCCAACCTGGAACAGCGATACATCTTCCGGTGTGTCAACTTTCCACCACTGGGACGACGCTGTGAACGTGCAACACCACACAACGGCCACGATAAGTGCAGGCATACGATGCATCATCGCGCACCTCCAGCTACAACCACACTCGAGCGCTGCGTTGGCGTTTCAACAACGATAAACCCTATTCCTGTGATATACTCCCATGGGATAGTGCGTTCAACAACACGGAGTTGTTGCTCATCCGGTGTTGCGACATCGCTCCACA
Organism: Melioribacter roseus P3M-2; assembly: GCA_945883395.1. Classification (GTDB taxonomy): domain Bacteria; phylum Bacteroidota; class Ignavibacteria; order Kapaibacteriales; family Kapaibacteriaceae; genus UBA10438. The sequence goes on along the minus strand of CAMCXP010000047.1, from coordinate 5,031 downwards.
CGCTACGTCCTACCACATCATACATCGTAAAGCTCGCCGGAGCAGTCTCTGCGAGGTCACACGTCATGCGAATACCTTCGCGTGTTGATTGCCAGCGAAGAATCAATGGTGTACCAAGCGATGTGTACAGGCGGGGATCTGTGCCTTCGCGGCAGATCCCGCGAACCAGCACAGGTGCAAATGATGTTTCTGTACGTAAACCTACACCCGACCCGATCGGCGTTACGCGGGTGATCGTAAGTGCCGTCACGCTATCCTGTCCGAGCGTAGCCGTAAACGTAAAGGTTCCAAGTTCGGCGTCCGATGTCGGAAGCGGGATCTGCACTTCAAGGAGCTCACGGCTTCGGCGAATGCCTGCCGAATCCGTCACAACGTCACCGACAACGGTAATGTTGGAGAATGTCGACGACGTGCGGAACAAGATTGACGGATCGTACTCAATGCGAAGTCGCACGCTATCGATATCGGCGAGATCTAAAAACTGTGCACCCTCGAGCGCCACCGACAAGGTGGTTGACTCTCGAATAGTCAGGGTGTCGCCACTCGTAGTAAACCTAGCGAATGCAGGGGGCGGCGGTGCAATAGTGAAGGCACCGCTCGTGTCCGATTGCAAGACGATTTCGAGAACTTGCCAGACACGTGCTGTTCCGTCGCGCGACGTTGTCAAGAGGCGCTCACCCTTGCGATCCCAGCGAGCCACAAGTACGTCGTCGCCATGCTGAAGCGCTGCGATGATACGACCAGTTGCTACTTCATGAACGCGAGCGAAGTTATCATCAGACGCACCTGCGATGTATGCACCATCAGGTGTGAAGTTCACCATGCGTACAGCGCCTCTGTATCCGCGGAGCGTTGTCACGAGCGCGCCAGTTGCCGCATCCCATATGGTGATTGTGGAGTCGGCCATACCTACCGCAATACGCGTGCCGTCAGACGAGAAGGCCACACTTCGAACACCTTCGCGAGGCGACGATGCGGTCCACAATCGACTGGCAGAATCAGCCTTCCACAGATGGATCGATGCATCACCACCGATTGTGCAGATACGTGAGCCATCTGGTGAATAGGCCCCAGATATAACTCCTGTTGTCTGCTGATTATATGTCAGTGGAAGTCCAACATTCCGTCCAAACACACGTGCTTCGAATGCGCAGAGCAACACGCGTGTCGACTGGGGATTCACAATCATATCGTCGAGTGTCGAACCGGCATTATGTGTAGCGCGCGGCGTTGTCGAAGGAAGGTTGAACACGCGCACGCGATTGTCGTCACACCGCGTGAACAGCCACGATCCAGTTGAGTCGATCTCGACCTTTGTTACAATGTCAGGATGGCGCAAGGATACCCGTTGCGCGAGCGTGCGAGCATCAAACACAACCGCCGCGTTATCATCGGATCCCGTGACGATCGTTGAGCTGTCGGCACTCCACCGCACGCTGTAATAGGAAGCGCGCTCTCCCGGCAGGCTCTGTAGGGGAGACGACGCCGATACTCGTGAATCCCAAATGTGGGGATCGGCGGCGACACTCACGATGCGCTCGTTCGAGGGTGACCACCACGCATCGGTTACGGGATTGCCATGTCCGCGATAGATGATGTCATCTTCTGCGCGCGGCGCCCTGCGTTGTGTAATGCGCACGCGGAAGAAGGACGACAGTCCAACAGAACGTATATCCCAGAGGTACGAACCACCACGTGCACTATCGGCGAGCTTGATCCACGACAGTCCGTTATTCGACGAGTAATCCAAGCGAATGGCCACTGTGTCGTCGACCCCGGACCAACGAATAGTAATCTCTGTAGTGCGGGTAGTGTAATACACCTCTCCGCCAAGGGGCTCAGTAAGCCGCAACGTGCTCGTCGAGTCGGTCTGCGCTGCGGCCGCAGTCCCGATCAACAGTGCGAGTGTAAATGCGGTACCCAGATGTAGCAGTGTCACTCGTGACCTCCCCATGAATAGAACCAGTGAATCTACGACAGACCAGTGGTTGCACCAATCGTAAAATGTCTCGAGAGGCTCCTAGAATGGAGCTTCAGCTTCGGGAAGAAGCCCGACATCAGGGGCAACGTCGAATGCGTCTCGGTTAAATGTGAGATCGTGGAATGCTGCCAGCTCTTTTTGATAGAAGAGACGGATGTCTCCGGTCGGACCATTTCGCTGCTTGCCAACAATGATCTCGGCTATGTTCTCCGTCGAGCGACCATCTTCAAAGGCAGTGATCTTATAATATTCCGGACGGTGAATAAACATCACTACGTCGGCATCCTGCTCGATCGAGCCCGATTCGCGCAAGTCAGAAAGCATCGGCCGTTTATCCGCACGAGCTTCGAGCGTTCGATTCAACTGCGACAATGCGATAACCGGGATGTTCAACTCCTTCGCAACAGCCTTGAGCGTATGCGAGATCACCGAGATTTCCCGTTCACGGCTTTCCGCCTTCGGAGCATGCATAAGCTGCAAGTAGTCAACCATGACGAGGTCAATCTTATGCTCCATCTTCATGCGTCGGCACTTGGCGCGGAACTCCACGGGCGACAAACCAGCTGAGTCGTCAATATAGATTTGTGCATTCATAAGACTATCGACGCGTGTCACGATTTCATGCATTTCTGCGTTCGACAAGCGACCACTGCGCAAGGCCTGCAAACCAACTTGTGCATCGGCAGAGATTAAACGCAACACCAGCTGCTGTGCGGACATTTCCAACGAGAAAATGCCAACTGCTTTGCCGCGTCGAGAAGCCTCACGAGCAACTGACAGCGCAAAGGCTGTCTTACCCATCGAGGGCCGCGCGGCGACAATCACTAAGTCTGATGGCTGGAGACCACTTAAGAGTTGGTCTAGCTGCGCAAAACCTGTCGGCACACCAGTGATACCGTCGTTATCTCCGGCAGACATCGAGAAGATGCGCTCGATGGCATCCTTCGTAAGCTTCTTCATACCCGAATACGATCGGCGCAACCGCTTTTCGGCAACCTCGAAGATGCGCTGCTCTGCGCGATCCACCTCATCAAGCGCGTCCGTTGTTTCATCGTAGCATTGATGCGCGATATCACCGGCAACTTTGATCAATTGACGCTTCAGAAAGCGCTCAAGCACGATCCGTGCATGGTACTCAACATTGGCCGACGAAACAGTGCGAACACTGATTTCGGTGAGTGCGAACATCCCACCAACACGCTCCAGAGTTCCGTCGCGCTGGAGTTGATCACTCAGCGAGACAAGATCGATCGTCACTCCACGCTCGAACATCGCCATCATGGCTTTGAAGATCAGAACGTGCTTGTCGTGGTAGAAGCATTCTGCATCAACAACTTCGACTACCTTTGCAACAGCCTCTTTGTCGATGAGCATGGCACCCAACACCGCCACTTCGGCATCTGTTGAGTGCGGAGGAATGTTTCCATGACGGAGTTCGTCCGCGTCGCTCGGGGTTCGTGTACGGCTTGCCATAGCTACAAACTAGGGAAACGTCCGGGGTGGTTATCCACCGTTTTCCCCACGAGTTTCCCGCATCGCCTATGGGATCACGATTTCTCGCCGTAGTTCGGCACTGGCATAGAGGGCTTCAACAATCCTCATTCGCTCGCATGCCTCGTCGATCGTCGAAATCATCGGCACGACGCCCTTGACGGCATTTACGAAGTGCTTTATCTCCGACTCATAGCTCTTGCGGTAGATCTCAAGCTGGGTCTTTTTCGGTATTGTGGACGTCGACTGAATCGTCGTCCCCTGCTTCCGTACCAGTCGGTAGGGATTGATGTAGGCGCTTCCCTTTTTGCCGAAAACATTGCAGTAGTAGAGATCCTCTGCACGCACGAGCGACCAACTAGTCTCGATCGTTGCAATGCCACCGTTCTCAAACTGAAGCATTGCAATCACAACGTCTTCAACAGACTTTGTCTCGTGATGGAATGTCGATGCCAGAACGCTACGCACGCGACCAAAATCAAACACATGCAGGATCATATCGAGTACGGTGATACCAAGGTCGACAAGCACGCCACCACCCGACATATCAGCATTGGCCAGCCATCGCGCATCGGTCGAACGCTGCTTTACCCAACCCGCCTTGACGTAGTATGGGGCGCCGATCTCTCCGCGGTCGACAGCATTTTTCATGTTCACAACATCAGGCCGGAATCGGTGATTCATTCCGATCATCACCTGCACACCCTGCTCCTGCGCCAGAGCACGCATATCAAGCGTCTCCTGAAGAGTTCGTCCTGCAGGACGTTCAACGAAAACGTGCTTTCCAGCAGCCATCGCCTGCATGGCTAGGCTTGCATGCGCATCCGTTGATGTCGCCACCACAACGGCGTCGACACCAGGAAGATCCAGTGCGTCGTCGAGTGAGCGAAACACATGGGGCACACCGTACTTCTCAGCGAGAATTCGCGCCTTCGAGATTTGACGGTCGCACAGTGCTACGATGCGCACACCGGGCATCGCTGAAAACAATGGCAGGTGAATGCTCTGCGCAATATTCCCTGCACCGACAAGAACGATTCCAATCATACGTCTCGGCGAAGCAAGAATCGTGCCGTCACATTAACTCGCTAATGGCGCGAAGCACATCGCTCACTGCAATGCCCTCCATGCAAAGAAAATGCTGCTTCGGACAGGTGGCACGTCCGATGTGGGAGCACGGACGACAGGCTACATCGTGTTCTACAATGCGGTGCGCTGTTCCATATGGCGCAAACCCCAATTCACGCACTGTCGAGCCGAAGATTGCGACGACGGGAACACGCCGTGCAGCAGCCAAATGCATCACTCCGGTGTCGTTGGTAACAACGCACGAGCACGTATCAATCATGCGCACAGTGGCTTCAATCGACGTTGCGCCATCGGCACGCAGCACAGGGACACCTGACGCGGCAGCGACCGCGGAACACAGCTCAACATCGGCTGGACCGCCGAGGAGCACAACCTCACGTCCGGACCGCACCAAGGTGGCTGCGAGCTCGGCATAGCGGACGACGGGCCAGAGCTTGGTGGCATGATGCGCACCGGGAACGAGAGCAACG
>CAMCXP010000046.1 GCA_945883395.1 Melioribacter roseus P3M-2 | reverse complement strand
GTACTGTATCTACGTTGCTATCGGACAGAAGGGCTCGACTGTTGCTAATGTGGTGGCAACGCTCGAGAAATATGGCGCCATGGCCTATACGACGGTTGTCTGTGCATCTGCGTCCGATCCAGCACCACTGCAATTCATCGCGCCATATTCTGGCTGCTCGATGGGCGAGTATTTCCGTGATTCAGGTCGTCACGCACTCGTCGTGTATGATGATCTTTCCAAGCAAGCTGCGTCGTACCGTCAGGTGTCGCTTCTTCTGCGCCGTCCGCCAGGACGTGAAGCGTATCCGGGCGATGTGTTCTACCTCCACTCACGTTTGCTGGAACGCGCTGCAAAGCTCAGCGATGCGCTTGGTGGCGGTTCGCTCACAGCACTTCCTGTGATTGAGACGCAAGCTGGTGACGTATCAGCATACATCCCGACAAATGTAATCTCGATCACAGACGGTCAGATCTACCTCGAGCCGAGCTTGTTCAACGCTGGTGTTCGTCCAGCTCTCAACGTTGGTATCTCGGTATCGCGTGTGGGTGGTAACGCGCAGATAAAGGCGATGAAGAAGGTGTCTGGTCCACTCAAGCTCGATCTTGCACAATACCGCGCGCTTGAGGCATTTGCTCGTTTCGGGTCCGACCTCGACAAGACAACACTTCAGCAGCTCCGCCGTGGTGCACGCTTGCTGGAAGTGATGAAGCAGCCTCAGTACTCGCCAGTTCCGGTTGAAGATCAGATTGTTGTGATCTATGCAGCTTCAACGGGCTTCATGGATGAGTTGCCAGTGGAAAGCATCAAGAAGTACGAAGCAGAATTGCTCGAGTTCGTGCACGCTGGTCATGCGAACATCATCGAAGGCTTGCGCACACACAAGGCACTCACAGACGACATCGTTGCGAATCTCAATGCTGCATTGAAGAGCTTTACTGAGCGCTTCGCTGCTGCACTCTAACCCAGGAAGCGCACAATGATCATCCTCACGGGCGGGGCTGGCTTCATAGGAAGCTGCATGTTGGCATCACTCAATGCCAATGGACGCGAGGATGTACTTGTTGTTGATTCGCTTGGGACGGGAAGCAAGTGGAAGAATCTTGTAGACCGATCGTTCATTGGCATTGTGAGCAAGCAGGAATTCAGGGATATGATGGCCGTGGGTAACGTCGATGACGACGTCGAGGCCATCATCCACATGGGTGCATGTTCGGCGACAACGGAAACGGATGCTGACTATCTGTACGATAACAACTACCGCTACAGCGTTGATGTAGCGGAGTTCGCAGCAGAAGTCGGTGCACGATTCATCTACGCGAGCAGCGCTGCTACCTACGGCGATGGATTGCGTGGGTACGCCGACACATCAACAGATCTACGTCCGTTGAATATGTATGGCTACTCGAAGCATCTGTTTGATCAGTGGGTGCGGAATCATGGATACGATGCGTCATGCGTCGGACTCAAGTTCTTCAACGTGTTTGGTCCGAACGAGTACCATAAGGGTGCAATGGCCAGCATGGTATCGAAGGCCGTTACACAGATCGCCGAAACAGGATCTGTAACGCTGTTTTCGAGCACTGATCAACGGTTCGGCGATGGTGGACAGATGCGCGACTTTATCTACGTGAAGGACGTGTGCGATGTGATGATGAAGCTCCTTGATCGGCACGACGTCAATGGTATTCTCAATTTGGGAACCGGCGTTGCGCGATCATGGAACGACTTGATGCTGGCTGTGTTTGCAGCCATGGATTGCACACCGCAGATCTCGTACATCGATATGCCGGACGGTCTCGCCAAGCAGTATCAGAATTACACCCAAGCCGATATGTCAACGTTGCAGGCAGCAATGCCCGACGTTGCCTTTGGATCCCTCGAAGAAACTGTTGCTGACTATGTCCGAGGATACCTCCTCAAGGAATGGCCGTATTTGTGAACCTCAATTGACGAGAACGGAAGATTTGGATGGCAACACTACGCGAAACACGGGACCGCATTACGTCGGTTAAGAACACGTCGAAGATCACCCAAGCGATGAGCATGGTGGCAACGGCAAAGCTGCGTCGTGCGCAGGATGCGATCACGGCTGCACGCCCGTTCGCGCAACAAGTCCAGAGGATTCTGGGTAACCTTGCCATGGCCGACAGTGAGTTCGTGCATCCCTTTTTCGAAACACGCAAGACCACGAGCTCAATTGTCATTGTAGCAGTTTCGTCTGATCGTGGTCTGTGCGGTGCGTTTAACACTAACATGTTGCGCGTTCTTTCGACTCGGATTGCTTCGCTGCAGAAGGAGTATCCTGGCGTAACGATCAACGTTATCCCTGTTGGAAAGCGCTCGGTCAATGCGGCAAAAAAGGCGCCGCAGCCGGTTGTTCAGGAGTTCAACGATGTGTTCGGAAAGCTCAGCTACGATACGGCAGTCAACATCGCCGACCTCGTGTCGAGTGGCTTCCTGATGCAAAACTTCGACCGTGTCGAGATTGTCTACAATGAGTTCGTTACGGTAATGCGCCAAGAAGTGCGTACGATGCAACTCCTGCCAATCGTACCCGATGCGTCTGCGCGATCAACGAAGCAGTCGGTTGACTACATCTACGAACCATCACGCGTCGACATTCTCGAAACGCTACTTCCGATGTATATCAAGCTGCAAGTATGGCGCACATTGCTCGACTCGAATGCGGCGGAGCATGCGGCACGTCGTATGGCAATGGAGAACGCAACAACAAACGCTCGCGATCTTATCAAGTCGCTCCAGCTGATCTACAACCGTGAACGCCAAGCATCGATCACGAAGGAAATGTTGGAAATCGTTGGTGGTGCAGAGGCACTCTCGAGTAACTAATTGCGAGCATTTGGATGACCGACCGTCTGCCATTGATGTCGCGGCAAGGGGCTATCCTGGCCATCATCATGGTGGGCGTGATCTATGCGCTGATCAGCGTTGGTGCCGACAGCGACATCAATCCGTACGCTGCGTCGTACCAATCGCGCATCGGCTTGTACGCAGAGAAACGCGACTCTCTCAACAAGCGCCGTCAGATGAGTGAACGCATGTTCGCTCGTCACGTCGCCAACTTCGAGATTCCGCAGTACATCGCACCACGGTTACGTTCAACCGACACGTTACTCTTGCCCCCTATGTCGTATGGTAATCGGTACATGCGCGACAATGCGTACTGGACTGATCTGCGATTCTTTACATGGATGGTCGGATTCTATAACGTGATCCCATGGAACGATGCTGCACGTCGTTCCCAAGCCAATGCCTACATCGTGCTCGAGCCTAATATGATATGGATCGCACGTCGGGGCAGTCGTAACGTCAACATCGACTCGTTGCTTACTGAATACGGACGTGAGCAATGAACACAACGCTCTCGCTTGTACTAACATTGGTGTTGCAGATCGTGAGCGGACTCGGCGTGATTGCCCTGCTACGTTCACGCATCACACGAAGCGCTGCGATTCCAAGCGCTCTGCTCATCGGCATGTTCATGCACACGCTCGTCCTCTTCCTGTTCGCACTTGCGTCGGTGGAGATTACACGGAGTATGGGAATGATCACTGCCGTGATTGCTGCTGTGGTGCCAAATCTTGTATGGACACGCGTTGTGCAATCGTACAAGCAATGGCTGCGCACACCAACGTGGTCGCTTTCACTTGCAGACATCGTCACGCTCGGCTTCGCAGCGTATCTGGCGTACGCCGCATTCTGGGCTGCATGGTATTGGCCGGTTACGCCGTTTGATGCTGTTGTTGGTATTGATCTTGTTGCGAAGACAGCGGTCGAGGATCAGACGCTCGTCAATCGTGTTTTCACTGATCCGTTCGTGTCGCAACATTTGTCCAACCAACCATTCTATGCTCCATTCGCAATGCTGCTGCAGGTGCTCTATCGTCTGATGGGCTATGCGCACGGACAACTCTGGGTGCCGATCGTCGCCGTGTGCTTTATGTGGTTCACGTGGGTTGAACTTCGGCGAATGCTGCATCATGTTCTTGCCAACGTGCTGTGGCTCCTGTTGCTACTAACTCCGGAGATGCTTGGTTATACGTATCTGGTGCAGACCGACTATCTGAACGCTGCGATGTTTGTTCCAGGTGTGTTGTTGCTCTGGCGTGCATTGCGTGATGATGATCGAGGATCACTCTGGTTGGCGACGGTGTTCTTCGCTGCCGTGTGTTGGTCGCGTACCGACGGTATCATTCTTGTTGAGCTCGGATTGTGTGCGTCACTTCCGCTCATTGCACGCGCCACGTCCTGGAAACGCGCACGTACAACAGTCGGCATTCAGTCTGCCGTGATGGTTGGCGTCTTCGCACTGTGGCATGTGCTCTTCTTCAACGCATACCTTCCGGTACGTCCGTCAACGTCCGACCAGCTGTTGGGCTTCGACATCGCTCGTGCAGGCACTGTTGCTGCGTCGCTCTTCACAAACGTAATTGCCGATGTCGACTATTGGGGTTGGATCTTCATCATCTTTGCGGTGGTGATGGTTGCAAATCTTCTACGTGCACGTAAGCTCGAGCCCGTCCTTCCACTCGTGTGGATCGGTGCGTTACTCGTCGGGTTTATTCTCATCGGCACGATCTTCAGCGCAGCAATCGTTGAGCAAACGCTCCGTCGTGGTATCTTCAAGCTGGTACCGCTCATTATTGTAGCGCTAGCCGGAACGCAGCTGTTGCAAACAGCGTCTCGATATCTGACGAACTGGGAGGCTGGACGTACGTCCTGATGCGGTGATGCCGAAACTGCTCTACATCCTTGTTGCTTCGCTGGGAACATTCCTTGTTCTTATGACGGCGAGTGCTGTACTCTCGCGTCTGTTCGCAGCGCGATCCATCAGGCGCTTGATTCGCACCATCGGTAAGGACACACTCCCGAACGTATCAGAGGAGCGGCTGCGCGGATTGCCAGAGCCAATTCAGCGGTATCTGCGCTACGCGCTCAAGGATGGACATCCAAACATTCGGTATGCGGTGTTACAGCAGCGTGCGCGGTTTCGTCACGGACCCAACCGTCCGTGGTTTACCGTAACAGCAACTGAAGTACTCTCGGGCATGGAGCCGGGATTCGTCTGGGAAGCACGCCTTCGTCACAATGCATTCTGGTGGCGCACAGCAACCTTGAGCTACGTCAACGGTATCGGACACGGTCACATAAAACTCTATGGTGCCATTACGCTTTCGGAGTATGAGGGCAAGGAAACTGATGCATCTATGTTGTTCCGAGTTCTCAGCGAGTTAGTCTGGTTGCCAACGGGATTGCTGCCAACCAAAACCCTCCGCTGGAGTCCCATTGATGCAACTACAGCGCGTGCAACAATCGTTGATGGTGCAACGCGTGTGTCGGCAACCGTGCATGTGAACGACCACGGACAGATTGATCGCATTGTCACGAATGACAAGTATCGTGATCATAAGAGTGGCTTTGAGCATGCAACGTTTACACTCGTGTGCAAAGCATACGAGAATGTCGAAGGCGTCATGATCCCAACAGCGGTTGACTTTGTGTGGAACCTCGACACCGGCGACTTTGAATACGGACAGTTCCGTATCACGCGCGTGCGGTACGTGTACGCCTAATGCGCACTATGCTCCGCGCTGCGCGCGAAGCCATGCGCGAGGAATCGACAGCATCTTTTGTAGCGTTGTTGTGCGCGCGCGACGCAGAAACACGTTGTAGTCCATCGCCTCGATGACACGCAGAATCTTGCGGTAGTTCATGCTCATCAGGTACACTGTCGTGCGGCTGTCGCGCTCCAGCATGGGCACGCCTACGTCTGATGATGCGTAGTAGGCTTCAGCGCGATTGGTATAGTCGCGCATCAGGGCATGCAGCTGCGGTGTCCACCTGCGCGTCATGATGTCGTCTTCCGTTATCCCATACGCATCGAGATCTTCAAGCGGAAGATAGATGCGTCCGCGGTCTGCATCTTCAGCGACATCGCGGAGAATGTTGGTGAGTTGCATCGCGATACCAAGTTCGATCGCATGTGCGAGAGCATCCTTCGACGTGTAGCCAAAGATCTCCGACGTCATGAGTCCGACAACGGAAGCAACCTTGTAGCAATACACATACAATTCATCAAACGTCTCGAAGCGCGTAACGATCGTATCCATGAGCACACCTTCAATCAACTCATCGGGAAGGTTGCGTGGAATATGATACGTCGAAAGCGTGTCTTCCCACGCCGTCAGAATTGCTGTCTTCGTTGGATCGTCGGCGCCTGATGACGGGAGCTGTTCGCCAGCGTACAATGCGTCGAGATCGCTTCGCCATTGTGCGACCAGCGTTACTGCATGATCACGCGTCACATCTCCTTGCTCCATTGCCACATCGATAAGATCGTCGACATACCGACAGAACGCATACACAGCATAGCATGCGTTGCGTTTGTGTGGAGCAATGAAGTGTGATGCGAAGTAGAACGTCTTTGCGTGTGTGTACGTTACACGACGGCATACTTCGTATGCCTCGGCGATGGCAGGACGTTGAACTGATGAAGCAACACGCACGCAGGAAACATTCCCTAGCTTTGGACGAATCGAGGAATCACGACCAATGAAGATACGCACCGTCTATCGCTGTTCAAGCTGCGGCCACTCCGCTCCCAAATGGATGGGGCGATGTCCGGGCTGTGGCACATGGGAATCCATGATCGAAGAAGTTGATGCCACGTCAACGGCAAAAGGGACAGCCGCAAAACGTCGAGCACTTGCGGTTGGCTCCGTGCTGTCGACACCGTTGTCGGACGTGCAGGCAGATCAAGCGCAACGCATACCGACTGGTATGGTAGAGTTAGATCGTGTGCTTGGTGGCGGACTCATGCCGGGAAGTATCGTGCTCGTTGGTGGTGATCCTGGCATGGGCAAGAGCACGCTCATGTTGCAACTCGCAGCGTATGCAGGATCGCTTGCAGCAGAACGACCATGCTTGTATGTGACCGGTGAGGAAAGTCTGCATCAGATCAAGCAGCGTGCAGAGCGTCTCGGAATATCTGCCAACGGCATCGTCGCTGCATCGGAGACAAGTGTTGAACGTATTACTGCACTGATTGAGCATACGTCACCATCACTTGTCGTTGTTGATTCTGTGCAGACCATCACAACGGATCTTCTCGAGTCGTCGGCCGGAAGTGTTGCACAAGTGCGCGAGTGTACGTCAGTGCTCACTCGTATTGCAAAGCGCAGTGGCATTCCGATCATCATCATTGGCCACGTCACCAAGGACGGCATGATTGCCGGACCCAAGGTGCTCGAGCACATGGTGGATGCAGTGTTGCAGTTCGAAGGTGAAGGCACGTATTCCTATCGCGTATTGCGTGCACTCAAGAATCGCTACGGTTCGACCAACGAACTTGGTGTGTTCGACATGACGTCCACCGGACTCCGTGAAGTACACAATCCGAGTGAAGTGCTCCTTAGCAACCGAAATGCAAACGAACCCGGCACAGCGGTCGTTGCCGTCATCGAAGGAACGCGCCCATTGCTCATCGAAGTACAGGCGCTCGTATCACCCACCGGCTTTAGCATGCCCCAGCGTGTGAGCACCGGGTATGATGCAAGGCGGTTGCAGATGATTCTTGCTGTGCTTGAAAAGCGAGGGGGCGTACAGGTGCGGCAGAGCGACGTGTTTGTCAACGTCGCCGGTGGAATTGCCGTGCAGGATCCCGCGATCGATCTCGGTGTGGCCGTAGCGATCACGAGTTCGATCATGGACAAACCCATTCCCAACGGCGTGGCCTTTGTCGGAGAGTTGGGTCTGACGGGTGAGGTTCGGCGTGTAGCGTACCTTGAGCAACGCGTATCGGAGGCGGTACGCCTCGGACTCGACCAGATCTATGCTCCAAAGTCGGGCGACGCCAAGCTCTCAAACGTCGTCCCCGTTGAACGTCTTTCACCAGTCCTGGCAGCTTTGTTTGGGTAGGTTCGTAACTTGCCCCCATGTTCGAGAAAGAGATTGACCGTGTTCGCAAGCAACTAAAGCAGCGACTCGACACGCGTCAACCAAGCATACCTCTCGCTGCCATCCTGGCGAACGCGAATATTCATGCTTCGTATCGCGCCTTCTTCAAGGCCGAAGCGGAGTGGTGGCTCTATGAAGAGCGGGCTCTCCGTGCGTCGAATCCACGGTTCGACACCAGCGCTCCTGAGCTGCAGAGCGTGCTTCCGAAGCTCGACGAGCTGTATCTCGCAACGGCCCGGTTTGATCACGAGGAATTGGCTGCGACCATTGATGCAGCGGTCAAGACGCGTCTGAACTTCCTGTGCCGTCCGCGGACCACGCTAAAGTGGTTCGTGTACCGTGGGGAGCCTACCAAGCCCCTTCACGAAGTCCTGATGCGGCTCAATTACCTTACAGACAACGCGTATCTACTCGACGGCATCCGTCAGTGGGCCTCGACACGTCCTGCCGAGGCCTCGTCGTACGAGATTCTCAGCGTGATCGAGTTTGAGCGTATTGTCGAGAAGATCGACAATGACGCCATTCTGGACCTGTCGCAGGATGAATTCGTGCGCCTGTTGGATGGGTTGTACGGGTTTTTCTACGAAGCCGACCCAAACCTGCCCTCGGAAGCCGTGCCCACCGAGGCCGTCATCATCTTCTTGGATGACAAGGGGGCTATCCCGATTTCCCAAGCTCTCGAACGTCTGCTCTACCGCGAGGAACTCCGCACGCTTACCCGCAGCAAGCTCATCGACGTGATCGACGACGTGATTGCGACCATCCCGAACGCGGAAGAAGAGCGGAAGATTGAGATTCATCCCGAGGAGCGAAGCGAGGGACCCTCTCGCGTAGTCAAACTCAACGCGGAGCTTGATGCCTCCACCAAGGAGCGCATCGTAAAGAAGATATTTTCACGGGATTACACCCAATTTGACCACATCGTGCAGGAAATCCTCCAGCAGCCAACCTGGCGCGACGCCGCTGGTGCGTTGGATCGTTGGTTTGCCCGGCAGGGTGTGGCGCCCGACAGTGCAGCCGCGATGGAATTTGCGCAGGCATTGCACAGGAGTTATGTATGAATTTCATCGATACGGCCTGGATTGAAGTCAAGGCCGGAGATGGCGGAGCGGGGCATATCTCCTTCCGTCGTGAAAAGTATGTGCCTAAGGGCGGACCCGACGGTGGCAATGGTGGCAATGGCGGATCGGTGTATGTCGAAGCAGATCAACAGCTTGGCACGCTTCTCGACTTCCGCTACACCCGTATCTACAAGGCCAAAGCCGGCGATCGTGGCAGTCAGAGCAACTGCACAGGCAAGAGTGGCGACGATGTCGTGATCCGCGTACCCGCAGGAACTGTCGTGCGCGACCGAGAGTCAGGCGAGCAGGTTGCCGACCTTTCAGTGCACGGACAGCGCGTTCTGGTAGCTAAGGGCGGGCGTGGCGGACGCGGCAACTCGGAGTTTGTAACATCAATCAACCAAGCACCCCGCATGGCCGACCCCGGAACACCCGGGGCCGAGTGCACGCTGGAATTCGAGCTTAAGTTGTTGGCAGATGTAGGGTTAGTTGGTTATCCGAACGCTGGGAAGAGCACCCTTATCTCCGTGATCAGCGCTGCAAAGCCCAAGATTGCCGACTATCCCTTTACCACCCTCATACCGAACCTCGGAATCGTTCGTGCGGGCGTTGGCCGGTCCTTCTCGGTAGCCGACATCCCGGGTCTGATTGAAGGGGCACATGAAGGTAAAGGCTTGGGGATACAGTTCTTACGTCACGTTGAGCGCACTGCCGTCTTGGTCTTCCTGCTTGATTGCACCAGTGAGGATCTCAGAGCTGACTTGGCTGTGTTGAAGCGCGAACTCAAGCAATACAACCCGGCAATGTCGAAAAAGCAGTCAATTGTGGTTCTCAGCAAGCTTGATCTCCTGGATGACGACGGACGAAAGGCCCTCAAGGCCAATTCCTGGGTCAAACGGCACAAACCAATGATGATTTCGGCCGTTGCACATGAAGGTCTCGACCCCCTTGTCGAGCTGCTGTGGTCGTATGTAAGCGTGTATCGTGCTGAAAATGCAACCACATAACGTACGCGCGATTTTTTTGGCACGGACATTGATCGTGTTTCTTTGCCATGAAGGTGGGTTGGAATTTGGGGACTCTTTTGCCTCCAGAGCGTCAACCACACGTTCATGGTGTGAAATCTATTTCACACATCTACCACTGATTTGCATTTGATGACGATGGAAGCACGTTCACACAGCCCTCAGACGCATCAGGTACTGCCTTCGGCATCTACCGTAGATTTATCGTTTGGTGGATCCAACGTTGCCTCCTATTTTTGCGACGATACGCGTCCCTCCCAGGTCGGGGGAGGCGTGTCCCGCGCCGTTACTAATCCACGGTTCGGAATCACTGTATGAATCACTTGTACGAAGGGGCCGGCTGTCGCATGACCCGACCGACTGTACATTCCGAAACAACGAGGCGCCACGAGCGCCTATCGGTGTTTGTGGAAGGGGCTCCCTCTATCACACCTACCTCAACGCAGAAGATTAAATCGAATAACAGTATTTCAAAGTTTCATTTGGAGGATCGTATGAATCGATTCGATTCGTCGTATTCGTTGCAACGAGGGGGTCGCGTACCTCTGTCGCTGCGAACACTCCTGGCCAGCCTCGCCCTTGTTGCGGCGATGTTTGGCTTGGATGTCAGGGCAATAGCTCAGCCGAGCCTTTCGGCCACGCTGTCGCCAAGCCCATCCACGATTTGTGCCGGCTCGTCCGTCACGTACACGTGGAACATCACGAACCCACCGCAGACGGTCACGTATCCTGGTGGTGGTGCTGGTTTGGTTGACGCCGTTGGCCTTGGTGGAGCAGTTACTTACGCACCGAACCGTGTAGGTAACAACTTCAACAACATCCTCGGGGCTGCCAACCCAGGCAATAACAACGATAACTTCGTTTACCTGGCGAATGATGCCAACCTCACCCTCACAGGTGCGGCGGGTGGTGGAGCCTTCAACTTCCGCTACTTTGGTACTACGTATAACCTGACGCAAAACGGTATATATATCGGTGCGAATGGTTTTGTGCGTTTCCGCGACTCGTACACAACAAATCTTGACATTGTAAACAACCAGAACGCAGTAGCAATCGATTTGCTTGCGGCAGGTGCTCCTTGGAATACAATCGCAGCTCTCAGCACAGACCTCGCCCCACAAGGTGATGGTACAGGTGTTGGTGCAGGCAACGCAGAGTTTGTTGGTTGGGAAATTGTGGACGACAACGGTGCCGCAGCCGGCGCCTCACTCGTTATTACGTGGTACGATGTTTCGCAGTTAAACCCGAATCCAATCTACCCGTTCGGTCAAGTGCGTGTTCAGCTGATCCTCCGCTCAGACAATCACGCAACGGAAGCCAACGAGTTCATCATTCAGGTTGAAGCTCTTCCGAACACGGCTGTCGCTGGTCGTACCTATACGATCGGTGTTGAGAACTCATGTCAGGTTGTAAAGACGTTTGGTGATGAGGCAGCTGTCGCTCGCTACCAGAACGCGGTACCGGCATGGGTAAATCTCAATCAAGCCGCTTGGAATGCGGACATTGACAACAACCAGTGGACGTTCGTTCCGACCGTTGGTGCAGCCCAACAGTATACGTGGACTATCATGGAAAGCCCGGGTGCTGCAGTGCTCGCTACTGGTACCAGCATACTCGCATCAGATTCGTATACTTTTACCCCATCGCTAACATACACATACCCTACGCCTCCTACACAGCCGGTTGCTACGACACAGTCGCACTACGTCGAAATCGTGTGGGACGACCTCAACGACAACTGCGAAAACACATCATCGCCAGTTACGTCGTATACAGTCAAGCCAAAACCACCATCGAATGACATCCTTGTCAATGGATCGGCTGGGGCTGGCTCTAGTGGCCCGCCTGACTTCAATATTTGTAACAACACACAGTATGCATTGAGCATGACGACGGATCGCACCACTGCGAGCCACACGTATGCTTGGACGCTTACATCTGTAACTGCTGGAGTTACATACACATTTTCGAACGCAACGGGATCAACAACGGACCTCACGGTCTTCATGCCTGCGCTTGGTGGCGATCCAATTGACATTGATGTCAGCTGCGCCGAAACGAACCCACTGGGTTGCGTGACGACTAACACAGTTGTCATTCAAGTTCACCAAATCCCAAGCCCAGTTTCGATAACTGTTGCAGCTGGACCATTCTGTGCAGATGGCGCGACGTCTCATACGTTTACGGCCGTCTCGGGAGCCACGAATCCTACACCTATCGCACTCACATATGCATGGAGCGCAACGGGTGCGACAACCGGTGTAACTGGTGCAGGAACGGAAATAGAATTCAGTTCACTTTCAGCAGTTAGTCCGGGCGTGGTGTTTGACTGGACGAACGGTCTGTCAAAGACTATCACGCTTTCTTGCGTGATCACAAACGGTGCAACATGCTCGGCTACGGCCTCAGCAACGATCACTGTAGGTGGCAATGTTCCAACACCATCTATCACAGCCTCTGCTGGTGAAACATGTGAAGGCGGATCTGTTACGCTGTCAACTACAGCATACGCAGGTGCTTCATACACATGGACATTTTTAGCAGCAGTTGGTTCGGGCGCTGTTGTTGGTTCAGAGTCTAGCACACTTGCTGTTACAGACGGTACAACACCTGCTACAATTCCTGTAACAGGTGGTACGTATACTACATCTTCAGCATCGATCACGGTCTCCGGTAGCGGAGCCAACGCTGCGTACGATTATGAGCAGCACTCAGCAACTGTAACGGTAAATCCGACTGGAGCATGTGTTGCATCATCAGCATCAAGCGCACAGACATATGATGTATACAACACGCCTCCTACACCGACCGCGCCTGCTATCGCGACAAGTGCGCTTGGCTCGGGTGCGTTCGCAACACGTACATACTCTACCTTACCTGTTGTTAATGGTGCTTGTCTTAGCACAAATACCAATAACAATTGGGTTTCATTCGAAGTCACAGTCCCTGCGTCGCTAGGTAATGCGGATCTGAGCTTCTTTAATCTTGTTGGTTCTACCGCTTCGATTGATCTTGTCGAGATTATTGATCTCACAACTACTTCATTGGCTTACTCGACAGCTTCGACATCGGGCAACATTTACGACATCGCAGCCACAAACTTTGCTGGTTTAACAAATCTCAAAATCGATGTTCACTACACGTCCACTGGCACAGTCAAGTTGACGTATGGTGTCGAAAATCCAGGTGCAGTTTCTCCATACTGTCAAGGTGTAAGTGCGGCTTCAACTGCGATCACAGTAAGCGCACTCCCAACAACACCGCTTATTAGTGGCTCAGGATATTGCGTTAACCAAACACCAGACACAGTTCGTATTGCGAATGCTGCGTCGTATAGCGCAACAGACTCATTTGCATGGTCGTTCACTGGTGGTGTTACTGGTGCTGCAATCGATATTGCGGGCGCGGGCACCCCTGTTAACGAAGCATACGGGGTAACAAGCTGGGCTGGCAACATAACATCTACGGTCACAGCTACAGTAACGAACTCAGTAACGGGCTGCTCGAAGGCAACGGCAGTTGCTCTTACAATCGGTGCGGACCCATCAGCTGCCAACGTTACTGGTGATGCAAACGCTTGCGCATACCCATCGAACCCGACAGGTATCGCTGGTTCTTCGGTTGACCTTGCCTATGCAAAGACGTATGTCGTTCCTGCTCATAACGCCGGCGATATCTATAGCTGGTCGCTGACGAACGCATTCATTGCGCGCTACAGCATAGACGGTGGATTAAATTGGGTTACACCAGCAACTGTTGGTCAGACGCTTACCTACACTGCAAATGCAACACAAATCCAGGCTGTGTTCTTCGGCGCATCGCCTGGGGACATTCGCTACACACGTGTTGATGGCACGTCAAACTGCCTTGCAACGGCCACAGGCTATGCGGTTGCTTATGTAACACCAGCAGCTATTACGCTCTCGGGTGGTACAGACTTCTGTGCAACGAACGTTGGTACGTTCGCTCTTACTACAAACACATCGACAGTTGGTATCGACTATCAACTCGAGGTAAGCACAAACGGCGGCGCATGGACAACAGACGGCGGTCTTGACGCTGGTACAGGCGCTGCTCTCCCATTCACACGTAACAACTCTGCATTCCCAGCCGGTGCAAGCACGATCAACACGTACCAATTCCGTGTTATGGGCTACAACGGCGCGGTCGCAGCTTGTGATTACGGTCCGAGCACATCAACAACTGTACGTGTAACACCACAGCCTGCTGACATCCCTGTTACAGTTGATGCATCTGGATGTACTGGTGGTACAAACACAGTTACGATCGGTAACGGTGCTTCACCTTCGCAGTCGTTCGTGAACTACACAGTTCAAGTTCGTCCAACTGCAGGTGCTTGGACAACAATAGGTACAGTCGCAGGTAATGGCACGGGTGCAGTAACACTTGCACACACTCCACTCCCTGCAGGTGCTGCTCCTACAGCAACGACCCCGAACTTTGAGTACCGTGTTTCGGCTGTCACAAACCCAGCTACTTCAACATTCAGCACGTGTACGACGCCGCTCACGCAGCAGCCTACAACGCTGATCTTTGCTCTCCCAACAAACCCAACAGTAACGACGTCGACTGGTTCGACATACTGCTGGAGTACAAGTGCTTCGAACTTGGTTACGCTTAACCTTGCTTCGACACAAGTCGGTGTGAGCTACGATGTGAAGTCATCAACATCAGGTGCAACTGTTCTCGGCACGATTGTCGGTGACGGTAGCCCAATGTCGATCTCAATCCCAGTGAACCAGATTCAAACAACGAATCCAGGTGCACCGGTAAGCAGCCAGATCACAGTTGATGCATACCTTACAAACAGCACATTCCCGTCAACAACGTGTACGCAGGTTTACAACGGTCCAGCAATCACGATCAACCCACGTCCAAACGATCTGCTCCCAGTATCGTTGTCGCCAATTCGTGTTTGCGAAGGCAGCAACCTTACGGTAACAGTAACAGGTATCGAAGCAA
>CAMCXP010000045.1 GCA_945883395.1 Melioribacter roseus P3M-2 | reverse complement strand
TCGCTTGCGGTGCGATGGTTAGCAATGGCGTGGTAAACGATGCTCCTCGATACACGAGTAGTCCTACATCAAGATTCAGTGCCGACGTGTCTTGTATTACCAGTGAAGATGGCGCTGTGCCGGATCGCAGCACAGTGACATACGACGAACGCTCAGGAACGAGAGCGAATTGCGCGAACGAACCCATGCTCCCAACAAGCAAACTCGTTTGTGGGCGTGGACCAAGTAGAAGTAACAACGCGAGACTATCAGGGTGTGCTTCGTTGATAGCATACCGATCGTTATCTCGCACAAATCCAGTATGCACTGTGAACCCATCGATGACAACGCGATCTACAGGTTCCGGCTCGCGTGCCTCATCCCACGTAAACGGATTACTCCAGCGTCCGCTTGCTATCGCGCGCATTGTATCACGCGTAGCGCGTAGCAGAAGATCATTGCCATTGTCTAATCGCTGATTATCCGGTCCAGTATCCGCGACGCCGGACACTTGCACGAAACCGAAGAGTGAGCCACCCCCTGCGGGACGCCGTATGTAGGTGGGGGGAGCTGATGGTGCGAGCTTGAATGCGCGAGGAAGTGGTGGACCATAGGCGTTGTAGAGCTTCATTAATCGCTCTGATGCATCGGGACCCCACGTGGCTGGAATATCGCTCGACGTATACCCCGCACTCACCGTTGCACGCAACACACCCTGGTATGACACGGTGATTTTTCGCTCAACGTCAGTGAGCGGGTTGTAGGCGTTCGGTGGCGTTCTTGGTCGCACATCCATCGTCAGTTCCACTGGACGCTGCTCGAACTTCATAGAGGTGTTCGTGTTGTTATACACGTACGTCGTAGACGTATCACCGCCCGCAAGCACACGCCGGAGCGCTCCGATTACTTCCGCATCATTCCGATATGTCGCGGCACCAAGTGTCATCGATAGCGTGTGTGGCACCATCACCACATCCGAGTCATGCACTGTGAGCGATCGCTCCACCCAGATGTCCCCGCGTGCAGTCTTGCGCGACGCGCTCGTCTTCATGTTCCCATATGCCGAGGCTGCCACCGTTGCTTGCAACTGTTGTGGTCGTACTGCATCGAATGCAATGAGTGACGAGGGATGAAACTGCATGTTCGTGAGTGGCGCGTGGGTGTTGACGAAATCACCACGCACAATCACTTGCGCCTGCTCGCCCACGGTGAGTCGTGCCAAGGGTGACGACTGAATGCGTAGGGTCGCCGGCTGCTCAAGGATGAGGCTGTCGCTGCGATCACTCACAGTGAGTAGACCGTTCCGCACATCGATGTCTGCGCCGATGCGCGATACACCGCTCCCGCTTACCAACAGTCCTGCAGAGTCGATGCGAAGCACTGCTGACGTCTGAGCGCGTGTTCCCCAATACATGGAGCCATTGATATCGACACTACTGGACGCATCATTGATGAAGACGCTATCCATACGCACCTCATCGAGGTCGCTCACGCGCTTGGTCGAGAACAGCAATGTGAGATTGTTATAGCGATTCCCAACCGACGTGAGTCCGTTCTCCTGCGTAATGCGTTGTGGCGCAACACCATCGTAGAAGAATGTACCGACATAGCGTCGTGGACCTGAACTGCCGAGCTCATAGGTATTGCCGACAAACACGGAATCGGGTATACGCTTTACCGACGAGCTGTCGAGCGCGAGATCGGCATAGTATCGTGCGTGCAGACGCTGATCCACATTGCCATTACGAGCATACCGTATAAGACCTGGCACACGCCACGCGCGCGTTGCACCAAACGCCGTAGC
This sequence comes from Melioribacter roseus P3M-2, assembly GCA_945883395.1. GTDB lineage: Bacteria > Bacteroidota > Ignavibacteria > Kapaibacteriales > Kapaibacteriaceae > UBA10438. The sequence goes on along the minus strand of CAMCXP010000045.1, from coordinate 13,280 downwards.
ACCGCGTGGATTACCGGTGAGGTCTGTAAACACATTCGTCGTGCCGAGGAACTCGATCGTTCCGTTCGTGAGCGCTGCGTATGGCGCCGCATTACGTAGGGCGCCTGTATCACTCAAGAACCGAATCACACCAGTATTGCGCACCACGCCATTGACGTTGTTCTCCAGATGCTGTGCATGGACGGCTGACATCGCAGCCAGAAGCACAACTATACGCGTCATATGGTGCAGTGTCGAGATCACGGACGTCCAATGATGATCTCGCCTTCGTTATTCAGCTCACCGTCGTTGCGTATCACCCCATACACGTGCAGCACGCCTGGAGCATATCGCCAACAGATGCCGAAGCGATCAATAACAAGATTGCGCTCGATAACTACTTCGGACAGACGCTCCATGTACAGACCACCAAGCAAGACGCGCATGGCACCTGTGCAACGTAGCGTCGCTGTATCATACAACCGGATGTCGCCATCACTGCTTACGACGTCGCCGTCGATAAACATCGAAGCGCCTTCCTTGACATGAATCATTGCACCTGAGTTCGTAACAAGCTGAGCACTGGACGTCGAGGAGCCGAGCAGCGAACACAGCACTACAAGCAGCATCGATATGAGCGTGAGGTAGCGCATTATCCACCCTTTGAGGCAGAGATCTGCCAGTCTGTACCATCCCATACAAGAATCACGGCTTGCCCTGAATTGAGTCCGCGGTCTGCAGCCGAACCCACAACATTTGCTCCAGTGAGCGTTACATTTTTTGCCGACGTCGATAAGAGCTGAACGATGAGAATCTGTCCAACTGTCGTACCATCCTCGAGCGTCACATCCTGGTTGTTCCCTGAGGTGTTATCTAGCTGGAGGTAGTTTGCCGTCGACGACGGCAAAACATCCCCGGCTCCAGTGATATCGAACTCCGTCGGCGTGAACCCTATCGTGCTCGACTGCGACGATGCCGAGAAGTACCATCGACTATCGATTCCCGAGTAAACGAACTGTGCCGTTGCTCGATTTGATACCACCTGATCCTGTCCCGTTGTGGTTGTGACACGATTCGCAGCAGTACTCCCCGCTGATTCAGATTCGATGATGATTGGATACCCACTCGCATTGATCAATGTGAACGTCTTCCCCGCAACACCACCATCGAAGCCCGTAATCGTTCTAGTTCCACCTTGCGTGCCGACGCGAACAAGAGCAAAGCGATTGTCATTTCCATCGAAATCGATGTCGTTGTTGTTTCCCACAGCCAGCGTTCCTGTATAGCTGTACTCGGTGTACGCGAGGTCACCGTCCAGATCAAGCGTAGCATCAGGAGTATCGTCACCAACCCCTACGCGTCCACCTGTGAAGATGGCGGCGTAGTTACTGGTTCCACCAGATACCGCGACAGAAAGTCCAATGTTTGTGCCCGTCCACGAACCTGTTGAAGAGACAAGCAACCCACGTTTCGTCAGCGTCGACGTCGACGTCGATGTGTTAATCAGCGACATCGTAGTATCGTTGGCCGTCTGTGCTCCCGATTCAGACAGTGCAAGAAGTTCACTTGAACGGGATGTCGTGACAAGATTCAATGTGCGAAGTGTGGTGTCCCATGCTACATCAGCTGACGACGTGAGCTCGGTTGAGGACTTGAAGAATGCAACCTGCGTTGGTGTACCACTAAACGTTGTAGATACGGTGAGCCAATCAAGCGTTGCTTCCGATCCCGAGATCGAAGCAATGCGCGGCACCTGCCCTACAGCTCCGAGTGTAGATGGCAACACGTATGATGTATTCGTCGTCATGCTCCCAGCGCGGAGGGATACGGTGTTGGCACTCGGATAGGAGTTGTCGGTCGTTGGCTCGACGAATGTCAATTTCGACGATGCACCATTTGAGTTGGCAAGGATCACCTCCGCGTTGTGAACGAGGAGGGACTGTGATGTGGTCGATGTATAGCTACCACCACCTGCACTCCACCCAAGCGTATTATTACCACTGAGCACCAATCCATTACCACCGAGGAGGACAGAGTTATTACCCGTGATGCGATTGGACGAACCACTCAGCAGCAATCCTGATGTTCCCTGGACTAGGTTGTCGGATCCTGCTACGATGAGTGATGAATCTGATGTGACTCGATTTCGGCGTCCAATGAGGATCCCGCTCGCTTTCCCTTGAATGGTATTCCACACGCCTGAGAGAATCACTGATGAGTCGGATGTGATTGCGTTTGCATCTCCCAGTCCGATTAACGAGGTCTGCCCGGATATCTGATTTGATGAACCACCAAGAATTGCTGAAGAATAGCCACTGACCTGGTTGGCAAAGCCATTAAGCACGGAGACGTAGCTATTACCGGCGACGTTTTGATTGCCATTGACAACCAGTCCGTAGAAAGCGCCCGTTGTCTGATTGGCATTGCCCCCTAGCACAAGCGCGAAGCTTCCGGTCGCACGGTTATCTCTACCAGCGAGGATACCTGCATACTGCCCGCTGGAAGTCTGAAGAATTGTTGACCTGCTGCCCTGCAAATCGATTGCGCCCTCGCCTGGCGGTGGCACAGCTTGAATACCCGAAACGATAAACCCAACCCTTCGGCGGATATTCTTCTGGCCAAACACCGCCTCTTCAAGCACTGGCACTACATCAAGGTCTGTTGCAACGCGCCAGTGCATCGTCGCTGTCGTACCAGACATACTCAGAACCTGCAGCAGAGCATCCTTCGTCGGTGCGACTGATGGAAGGAGCAACGTGTACTGCGCTGTCTGTGGAGGTTGTGGCGCGATAGAAATCGTCCCGTTCGACGTGCTATGTAGCGTCAACAACCTTGTACGCACAGGGAGCTGCGCACGCATGTCAGTAGCACCGACAAGCGCGAGACACAGCACGGCCACGCATGCACTCAGCACGCGGCCTAGCGATCGAATATGGGAGGCGCAACGTCGCACGGTATTACGCGCTGCCGTGTGAACACATGCAGCGGTAAGCCTCTAGCAACTGAGATGTAAATCCGTTACGGTACAGGGATAAACATGTAGGAGATTCGCTCGCTGGTCAGGAACGGACCAGTGGATGTCACTGTGTACGTTGTACCAGTGAAGCCAGTAATCGAGAGAATATTGCCACTTGGCGATCCACTGATGTCATACGATGTAATCATAATCACATCATTTGCATCTGGAGTAGCCGTGAGTGTGATTGTCGCTGTGAAACCAGCATCGGTAGGATCGACGACACCACGCTCAAATCCAGCGAGTGGATTCGTTGTCCACGTTGCTGCACCTGCAGCTGTCGACACGAGAAGCAGTCCGGCAGCACTCGGCTCATTTGTAGCTGCTGGGAAGTAGAACGTACCACCCCCAGCGATGGCCGAGATGTTGTATGTGTGGTTAGCAGCAATTGTTTCGGGAGCGATTGTCAGCGTCTGTGTCCCATTGGTGAAGATCATTTCCGCTGTCTCACCAGTCTGACCGAGCGTCAACGTATTCGTTGCCGGATTCCACTGGAATCCAGCTTCACCGGTGAGCGTGTTATCGTCACTCCAGTAGGCGACATAGTTCGTGATACCCGTTGCACCGCCGTTGTCAACGAGATCTCCATTGACGCCGAACCACGAGAGTGTTGAATTACCCGCAGTTCCGGAGTTTGCACGCAGGAAGTACTGTGTTATACCTGCTGGCGCTGGCCACGTCGCATTTGCACCTGGCCATGTCACTGAGTATGATGTCGTCGTGGCTGTTGCAAGCTGTGTCAGGGTTCCACTTGTCGAACCAAGCAATTGTAACTGTCGCGTACGGACAGGAAGCTGAGCTTGCACATCAACAGCGCAAGCAAGGATGACTACGAGTGTAGTCAGCGAAATAAGGAGACGAGTGTTCATTATACCACTCCAAGTGAAATGAGGGAAAGAGAGATTGTTCATCATGGATTCTTCACAAGCCAATTCAACGATTCATTAGGATTCAATCCGCCAGGGAAACTGACGGTGAAGGATGTCGCTGTGCGCGACCCTGACACGACAACTGGCGTGATCGATACGCTGATTGACGCTTCGGGTGTGATCGTGATCGAAGCATCCTGCGCCAGCGCAAAACCCGCTGGCAGGGACACGACTACCGTGAACTGGGGATCAGACGTTGTGTTGGTGTACCGACCCGACGCAATACCAAGTTTGGCTAAGAGGTCCGAGGCATCTCGTTTTGACAACGCACCAGTAGCATCAGCCATTACGATGCCGTCGTTCGTAGCAAGTGCTGGACGTTGTGAAACGCCCGAGAGTGATTGCATTGCGATTGCGCCGGTGGTGGGTGCAATCGTCATGCGCACAACGCCATTAGTCCCGAAACGCACCGTTGAAGTATCACGCGAGCCCATGTAGGACGTCGCCTGGAGCGAGTCATTCCCACTGAGCGACCAATACAGCTTGTCGGCATTGCCACCCGGCGCTTGCGTCCACATCAGGGTTACCCACACGGGTGCCACTGGCGTGCCGATGTTGTACTGGTAGGCACTCACGGTTGTGTTGTAGATCAACAGCGATGTGGCTGGCAACGCAATCGCATCTCGCTGCGCAGTGCTCATGCGTGGAGCAAGCATACCCTTTTGAGTGCTCGACAGTTCAAGAAGGGCCGATGGATCTGGTGTTGCTATCCCGATACCAACATTGCGCGATTGAGCAGACAACTCCCCCACTCCCAGATGCAATAGGAGGGCAACAACACAGCAGCGAAGCAGCAGGCAGATCGAGATGTCAGCGCGTATCACGTTTTCCCAGAATTCTTGTCGTACAGCGCAACATTCTTGTCAGTTTATGTCACAAAAATGTAGAATTCGCCAAGGGCCAAAATACGTCGCACATCGCCATATTCGGATTCGTAGTTCGGTCTTTCTCGTTGCAATTCAATGAGTTGCGGTTCCGTACCTTTGTCGCTTCACATCAGCGTAAAGGTGAAGTACGTGGCACGTGCGGGGTACATCGTCGTTGGGCTTGGCAACCCGGGCTCGGAGTATGCAGCAACGCGACATAACATCGGGTTCATGATCATTGATGCCTTCGTCGCAGCACATAAGGGCGTATGGAAGCATGGGAAGTTTGCCGACACATGCGATATCACACTCTCAGCCACCCGGGTACTTGCTGTTAAGCCCCTTACATACATGAACTTATCTGGCAAAGCCGCTGTACACTTTGCCAATGAATTCTCAGTGCCCGCATCACGCGTTATTGCGATCACGGATGAGTACAACTTCCCTACGGGTCGCATTCACCTTAAGCGTGGAGGGAGCGACGGCGGACATAACGGTATAACTTCGATGATCGAAGAACTGCGCACACCTGAGTTCTGGCGGATGCGATGTGGCATTGATCGCAAGTTCGGGCCAGGTCAACTTGTAGAGTATGTGCTAGCCCCCTTCCCTGAAGAAGAGCGTGACGCGGTAGAGCTAATGATTCGATCTACGGTTGCTGGACTCGACGAGTGTATTCGCAACGGACCCGAGATCGCGATGAATCGGATCAATCGCGCTTGATAACTATCAGCGTCTTGTCATCGGAATAGTGTGCGCCTGCAGAGTACTTCTGCACATCGTCGATGATCGCAAGTGCAATATCCTGCGACGTCAATGAAGCGTTAAGGCGAATGACATCGCACAACCGCTCTTCACCGTAGAGCGTGCCGAAGCGATCCTGTGCTTCGGTGATACCATCGGTAAACATCACGAGGATGTCGCCGTGTGCCATATTGATATTCTCTACCCGGAACTGCTGTTCTGCGATAATCCCGAGAATGCCACCGGTTGGATGCAACTCTTCAAAGACTCCAAGTGCAGCGCGAAAATGGAGCGGCGGGCAATGACCTGCATTAGCATACAAGACGAGTCCGTTTTCAGAGTGCGTGAATTCGCAGTAGAATAACGAAACAAATCGCTCGTGCGGGAACGTGTCGTACATCAGCGTATTCAAGCGCGATATCAACGAAGACATCTTCGTTTCGAAGCTCACCGCCATGCGCATTGCACCGCTCACGAACAGTGCTTGAACGGCAGCGGGAAGACCCTTACTTGCTGCATCACTTATGACTACACCAAGGCGGTCGTGATCAGATGTCGTGAGGTAATCGAAGTAGTCACCACCGACGACACTCTCCGGCAATGAGAGTCCGTAAAGATCGAAGTCGCGGAAGCGACGCGAATGATCGGGTACAAGGCCTTGCTGGATCTGCCAGGCTTGATCGAGATCCTTCTGCATACGGCGCTCGCGAAGAGCCGACTGCATATTGCGAAGAGATGTTGTAGCGGCTGCACCAGCAACCATTAACGTCTCGCGAAGTTCATCCGTGATCGTGTGGGCAGTAAAGGCTATTGCATAGCGATACACACGAATGCCATCAACAGTGAGCACATCTCCAACACCCGTCAATGCATATTCTCGCGCACTATCCGGTGATGTATCTGTGGTTTCGACTTCCGTGTACGTATGCAGCGTCGAGAGCTGTGCAAACGGTGATTGTGCTTCACTGATGTTCCGCTCTGTACCTATCGTCAGCGAGCTTCCTTCACCATACTTATAACGCATTACATAGGAAGACGATTGCTCATGAAACTCCCACACACGTCCACCCGTCATCACAAACCGATCATTATCGACGATGTCACGCACGAGCGCCGAAAGGAGATCAATCTGACTCTCGTATGTGAGCGACAGGATACGATCGATGATCTTATAGGTGGTGCGTTGCGTTCGTCCGTTGCTCATTACAACGCCTTGATGTATCCGTTACTCTGAACTATGCGCTGAATAGAATCAGCTCGCTTCATCATGGGAACGAGCTTCTGGAGATGCTCGTGAAGAAGTTCGAGACGAGATTGCTCGGATCTTGCCTCGAGCAGCTCTTGCTTCTGCTCAAGTGAGAGTCCACTTTTGGTTGCCATTTCAAACGATGGGCATGGTCCTAGCTCGTCATAGACAAGCGTGAGAGCAGAAGGACCATAGACAAGTGAGACGATCGTGTTATAGCACGAGAGACATTCCAACGTAAGCGATGCGTCAACCGGCACATCGTCGTCAAGTTGCAATTCCACCTCACCCACTGCGTATGGGTGCTTGTTGCTCTTCAACTCGAGGAGCTGAAAGCGCTGCTTCCCTTCTACCACAACATCCATACGACCATCGGGATATCGCTGCGTAACATCAATAATGCCAGCCGTACATCCAATGGGATGCATGTGTCCTTCTTCAACAAGATTGATCCCAAACTCCAAGCCTCGCTCAAGACAATCTTGCATGAGTGCCTTATAGCGAGGCTCAAAAATATGCAGTGGAATTCTCGTGTGCGGAAACACGACGAGATTCAATGGGAACAATCCAATGGTCACTTTGCGAATTTCAGGTAGCGTTCGTTAATGCGACTCCAATGGAGGTTGTTCAAGAACGCATCGATATACTTCACGCGACCAGGACCATCCTTGTGATAGTATGCGTGCTCAAACACATCGCACGACACAATTGGAATGCCTCCCCAGACAGCACCGTAGTGGTGTTCATCAACGAGTACATTCAACAGACGTCCAGAGTAAAGTGTGTCGAGGCAGAGCACACCCCAACCTGAAAGCTTTGCTGCCGTTGCAGTTGCTTTGAAATCTGCCTTCCATGCATCGAACGATCCAAACTCTTGTTCGATAGCAGCAACGACGTCCGGACCCTTAGCTGGATCACCGTCACCACCGAGCACATCCCAGTATACATCGTGCAGCACAGTGCCGCCATGGTTCCATGTTTGACGACGCTTCAGCTCACCGAAATCGCTCCAGTTCCCATTGGCCGCACCCTTGTCGGCGTTTGGAAGCGCTGTTTCGATCTTGTTGAGGAATGTTACGTACCCCTTATGATGGGTATTGTAGTGCCAATCTGTCGTCTCCGGTGAGATCACATCCTTCAGAAGATCTTTCGCTTCGTCATCACTGTAAGGCCGCGGGTTGAACTTCCATTCGTATGCCATGTAGGTCTCGCTCGTAAAAGTGAAGAATCATCGTTGTTACACGCCGAAGCTGCTGCCGCAGCCACACGTCTTTGTTGCGTTGGGATTGTTAAACGTGAACCCCTTCCCCATCAGGCCGTCGCTAAAATCAAGCGTCATGCCCATGAGATAGAACATGCTCTTTGTATCGATAAACACACGAACGCCGTCTGCATCGAGCACGAGGTCGTTCTCCTTTGCTGCTGCATCGAAACCAAGTGTGTACGACATCCCCGAACAGCCTCCACCCTTTACTCCGAGGCGGAGTCCGTAGTCGTCGGCGATGGTATTGGCAGCCTTGATCTTCTTTACCTCTACGACCGCCTTAGCCGTGATCAGGATGTTATCACTATCGTCTGTACCGATGACACTTGTAGGGATCGATACGACATCATCCCCCAAAACTGCGAAACTCATGAAACCTCCAATTGAATGTATTGACGTGGTGATGCGAGTTCGGCAAGAGACATCGACCGGAATGTAGCGTTGATGCGCTCTTGCAGAATTGCAAGTGGTGCTTTAATCGTGCAGTGTTCGTGTGCTGCGCATGAATGGTCGTCGGCATTCTGACAATCAACGAGGGCTCCGGATGCTCCCTCGATTGCTGTGATGACGTGTTCGATTGACATACTTGATGGATCATGAGCCAAAGCGTAGCCACCATGAACGCCGGCGTACGAGCGTACGACACCTGCACGAACGAGCTGTTGCAGCACTTTCGCAAGGAATGCTTGCGAAATCGCATAACGATCCGCAACGTCCTTCGCAGACACGATAGTGTCCGGCCGCAGTACCATGTCCTGCACCGCAAGGAGTCCGTATTCGACGCGTTTCGAAAGTCGTAACATCAGCCTACTCACATGAGAAAAAATGCCCGTTATTGATCGTAGTCCGCCAAAACCCCGTCCGATGTCGGATGCGCCTGACACGTTAGCACATAACCGTCTGCAACTTCATCGTCCGATAACGCTTCGCGCTCGTCCATGATAGCAGTTCCGGAGACTAGCTTTGCTCGACACGTGCAGCACGCACCGATCTGGCAGGCATACGGCGGATCGAGATTTGCTCGTTGAGCAGCAGAGAGAATGGTCTCATCCGGCTCTACGTCAAACTCAGACTCTTGTCCGTATAACCGTATGCGTACGCGGCGAGTGACCAACTCGCTCGATGATGCTGTCGTTGCTGGTTCAGAACTCATAGGTGATGTTGACAACGTGAAGTATTCGCGATGAATGCGATTGTCGGCAAGGCCCAGTGAATGAAGCTCTGCGATGGCCGCGTCCATCATTGGTTCGGGTCCGCAAACAAACGCATCTACTGCATCGAAGGACGGAACCCAGGCTGGAATTACCTTCGAAAATACAGAAGAGCTCAACGGTCCGTGCACAAATCCCCGACCACCTGATGGCGGCTCATCAAGAACATGCACAACACGACATCGATCGGGGTTACTTTCGACTAGCGCCTGGATGGCGCTATCGAAAATAATGGCCGCTTCGTTACGATTGGCATACAGGAGCGTAATCACACTCTTGGGCTCGATACGGAGTGCACTTTTCATGATTGAGAGTATCGGCGTGATACCACTCCCGCCGGCGATCATCAGGTAATGCCCCGTGTGATCCGGATGGAGCTCTTTGGTGAAGTTCCCCATCGGAGGGTACACTTCGAGTTTCTGACCCAGCTGGACATGATCCTTGAGCCATGCCGACACAACTCCTGTACTCACCTTCTTGACGGCTATGGTAAGGGGCTCATCAAGCGCAGGACTAGAACAGAGAGAGTAGTTTCGGCGATGGCTCACCCCATCGATGTCGATTTTGATCGTCACGTACTGTCCGGCCTTATAGCGAAAGACCGGCGCAAGCAGTTCAGGAACTGCGAGCGAGATCGCGACGGTATCCGACGTGTCGTGGACGACGTTTTCAATTGTGAGCGTATGGAATTGAACGGACATAGGAGTTAGAACATGCCGATGGAAAAGAGTGCAGCTTCGGTCATCATTGATCGGTCCCATGGCGGATCGAAGGTGATCCGAACTTCGGCGTTTGTCACACCGTCAACAGCAGCTACGGTTTGTTGTACTTCGTTTGGCAGAGCCTGCGCCGATGGACAGTTCGGCGTTGTGAGCGTCATGACGACCTCAACAGCATTACCCTCATGTACAATCACTTCATAGATCAATCCGAGCTCGTAGATGTCGATCGGGATCTCGGGATCGTAAATCGTGTGTATCGCTTCGATCACACGATCGCGGAGCGGTGGGAGCGTTTCACTCATGTTGTTGTTTTCCTCATGCTGTAGGCCAGCGCGTAAAGACGAAGCTGCTTGACCATACTTGCAAGTCCATTGGAACGATTCGGCGAAAGATGTTGATCAAGACCCAGCTCCGTGCGGAGGTCATCGCTGGATGCAACGATCTCCTGCGGCGTCCGATCATTGTATACCGATAGGACAAGCGCTACCAGACCTTTGACGATCACGGCATCACTATCGGCCTCAAACTGTAGAACCCCGTTCGCAAGCGTTGGATAGAGCCATACCCGCGATTGGCACCCCTTGACCAAAAAGGTCTCGTTGCGCTTTTCTTCTGGATACGCCACCAGCTTCTTACCCATCGCAATGATGTGACCATACCGATCCTCCCAGTCAGGATAGGCCTCGAGTTGCTGTCGCAGTGTCGCTATGGTTTCTGTAATTGTCACTTAGGTCGTCAGGATTCGAAGTGCTTTGGCAAGTGCGGCCTCAAACACCTGCAGATCAGACGCTGATGTATAGGCTGCAACAGAGACGCGGGCGGCTGAGTTCACCCCGAGGTGCCGCAGCAATGGCATCGTGCAGTGATGTCCGGTGCGGATTGCCACACCTTGCTCGTCGAGCAACACGCCGAGATCCTGTGCATGAACACCATCGACGACGAACGATACAATCCCTGTGCGCTGAGCATGCTCTCCACCGAGAAGTCGCGCAGCTGGATGGCTCACGATGGCAGCTTCAATACGCCGCGTGCACGCAAGCTCATGTTCCAGCACAGACGCTCGATTGTACTGCTGCACCCATGCAATGGCTGCTGCTAATCCAATCGCACCCTCCATATTCGGTGTTCCCGCCTCAAAGCGAAGCGGTGCCTCTTGATAGGTACTTCCCTCCCAACGCACATCCTCGATCATCGATCCACCACCCTGATACGGCGGGAGGTCGGCCAAGACTTCAGCACGGCCTGCCACGACACCAATCCCTGTCGGACCGTACAGCTTGTGCCCTGACCAGACGAAGAAGTCACATCCGAGATCGCGCATATCGATAGCGTGGTGTACCACCGACTGTGCCCCATCAACAACTGAAAATGCACCTACCTGACGTGCCATTGCACAGAGCTCCTTCACGGGCTGCTCTGTGCCAAGTGTATTCGATACATGAATAACGGAGACGATGGCGGTCGATTCGTCAATCAACGAACGAGCATGCTCGAGCGATATCACACCTGCTTCATCAATAGGAATCACACGGAGTGATGCGCCTGTTTGCTCACACAGCATCTGCCATGGAACGATGTTCGCATGATGCTCAAGCTCAGATACGACAATCGACTTGCCACGCAATGCAGATCCAAGTTTCTTACCAAGCGACGCTGCAATGAGATTGATACCATCGGTTGTTCCACGCGTGAAGATCACCTCGGAGATATCACACCCCATAAACCCTGCTACTCGTGCACGTGCATGCTCATACTGCTCTGTTGCCTCAGTCCCAAGTGCATGTCCACCGCGGTGCACGTTTGCGTTGGACGTGCGATAGTAGTCCGTTATCGTCGTCAGCACCGCCTCTGGCTTTTGCGCAGTTGCTGCACTGTCGAGGTAGACTAACTGACGGCCACCGTGTACCGTTCGGCCGAGGATCGTAAACTGCGAACGAAGCTCATGATGATTATCATCGCACAACATGGTAGCAACGTTGGTCACTGGGCAAACGGCTCCGCACCAAGTTTATCTGCAATGCGCTCCTCGAGATGCACACGAAGCGATGGAAGCTCTATATGCTCGATAACTTCAGCTACAAAGGCGTAGGTCATTAGAGCCCTCGCCTTTGCTGCATCAATACCGCGAGACCGGAGATAGAACACAGCGTCTTGATCGAGCTGACCAGTTGTAGCCCCGTGCGAACACTTCACATCGTCTGCCCATATCTCAAGCTGCGGCTTAGAGTTCATCTGCGCGCGTTCGCTCAAGAGGATCGCATGACTCGATTGATAGGCTGTCGTCTTCTGTGCCTGTGGGCGAACGTAGATTTTTCCGTTGAACACACCTACCGAGGAACCATCGTAGATACCCTTGTAGAGCTCTTCGCTATGGCAATGGGGCACGCAGTGATCAACAGTCGTATGATTGTCAGCAAACTCGTGTCCTTGCAACACAGATGTGCCGAACAAGAAGCCCTGACTTGATGGTTCGCACAAACGCACGGCTGCGTCATTACGGACGAACGCTCCGCCGAGAGAGGCCGTGTGAGCCGTAAAGGATCCGTCACGTGCAACATCAGCGCTCGTGCTTCCAATGTGCCTCATCGACTCACCGTCATCAATCACTTTGTGGTAGCGAACGTGAGCATTGGCGGCAACCGACACCTCAGCAACGGTGACATCCAGCGCCGTCATGTCACCAATCGTGTGGTGCGACTCAACGACATCGAAGCCTGACCCCTGCTCGGCAACAACGACGATGCGCGGCGTTGCAAGTTGATGTGATGTCCGAGTGTCAGTAATACACGCAATGTGAATTGGTCGCTCGAGGTGAACGTTCGCATCGACATGAATCACAACACCCTGATCCGCCAATGCCAGATTCATGGCAACAAACGGGTGAGCGTGTGCAGGCGCGATTGAACCAACTACGCCTGCAATGCGAGCATCAGCTGCGATGGTAGCATCTGTCAGCGTCAGAATGCGAAATCCGGGCACATGCTCTGGTATCGTAGAATGCTCTCGATCGATGCGCCCGTTAACCAGGACAATGCGCCAGCCACTTTCAAGTGCATCTGCGATTGGACCAATCGCTGTTGCACATTCCGATGCAGTGAGGAAGCACGTTGTGTCCAGCGCAATCGCATACTCTACAGCGATGACAGGAAGTACATTTGTGTACTTCCACTCTTCGTGTCGTGTTGTTGGCACCCCGTGTTCCAGGAATGCATCGAGGGCTGCGACACGCTGCTGATGAAGTGGATGGTCTGCATGACCATTGACACTACGCACGAGTTCGCGATGTGCCGTTTGCACCTTCTG
>CAMCXP010000044.1 GCA_945883395.1 Melioribacter roseus P3M-2 | reverse complement strand
GGGCGGTCAGATGGTTCGCTCCGCTGGAACCTCTGCGCAGTTTGTTGGTGTCGACAATGGTAAGGCACAGATCAAGCTTCCGTCTGGCGAAATCCGTATGGTACCTGCGGTATGCATGGCAACTATCGGTGTCGTCAGTAACGGTTCACACGAGAACATTTCGTACGGCAAGGCTGGTCGCATGCGTTGGTTCGGTGTTCGTCCGCAGACACGCGGTATGGCAATGAACCCGATCGATCACCCGAATGGTGGTGGTGAAGGACGCTCGAAGTCCGGTGGCGGTCGCAAGCATATGCGATCACCATGGGGTCAGCTGGCCAAGGGCTTGAAGACTCGCAAGAAGAAAAATGCCTCGGATGCAATGATCATTCGTCGTCGTAACGCGTAACTGTAGAACACGGAGTAATCGAGAATGCCACGTTCACTGAAGAAAGAGCCGTTTGTCAGCTTCAAGCTGGTAAAGAAGGTTGAAGTGATGAATGATTCAGGCAAGAAAGCCGTGATCAAGACATGGTCGCGCGCATCAACGATTTCGCCGGAATTCGTAGGGCACACGCTTGCGGTTCATAACGGCAACAAGTTCATTCCGGTATATGTAACAGAAAACATGGTAGGGCACAAGCTCGGAGAATTTTCTCCGACTCGTACATACCGTGGTCATGCAGGCAACCGGAAAGATCTCAAAACGGGTAGGAAGTAAGGACGAACGATGGAAGCTCGCGCTATCAAACGCTACAACCGGTCGTCGCCTCGCAAGATGCGTCTTGTGATCGATATGATCCGTGGCAAGTCAGCACAGGAGGCTCTAAACCTTCTGCAATTTTCGGACAAGGCTGCCGGATCAGTGGCTGAGCTAACGCTCAAGTCGGCGATCAGCAACCTCACAAACAAGGATGCGGGTATCGATCCTGAGTCCATTATTGTGAAAGAGTGTTTCGTCGACCCAGGTCCGACGATGAAGCGGATTTCGCCAGCTCCGATGGGCCGTGCGTTTCGCATTCGCAAGCGCTCGCATCACCTCACCATCGTCGTTTCAACGAAACAGTAATCGGAGTTCATCAGTGGGTCAGAAGACAAATCCGATAGGTCTGCGTCTTGGCATCATTCGCCAGTGGGAAGCCAACTGGTTCGATGAGAAGAACGTTGCAGAGAAGCTGCAAGAAGACATCATGGTTCGCAACTACATCAAGAGCCGTCTTAAAAAGGCCGGAGTAGCGCGCATCATCATCGAGCGCACTGCGAAGCAACTTCGAGTGACTATCAACACATCACGTCCTGGTGTGATCATCGGTCGCTCCGGCAAGGACATCGCGCAACTTGAAGAAGAACTCCGCAAGTTGACGAAGAAGGAAGTAAAGATCCTCATCAGCGAGATCAAGCGTCCTGAACTCGATGCGCAACTCGTAGCTGACAACATCGCGGCACAATTGGAAGGTCGGATTTCCTTCCGTCGGGCGATGAAGAACGCAGTGAGCAGCACCATGCGTGTTGGCGCAGAAGGCGTACGTGTGATGTGTAGCGGTCGCCTCGGCGGCGCAGACATGACGCGTCAGGAACAGTACAAGGAAGGCCGCGTGCCACTGCATACACTTCGCGCAGATATCGATTATGCACAAGGTCGTGCAGAGACGGTGTATGGATCGATTGGCGTGAAGGTTTGGATCTGCCGTGGTGACGTTATCGGCAAGCAACAGAATAAGGAACAGTAAGTCAGGCGTAAGGCAACGACATGCTCATCCCAAAACGAGTAAAGCATCGCAAGACCCAACGGGGCCGCCGTCGAGGCAAGGCCTACCGTGGTTCGACGGTCGCATTTGGTTCATTCGGTCTGAAGGCGCTGGAAGCAGCCTGGATTACCAACCGCCAGATCGAATCGGCGCGTATCGCTATCAATCGATACCTCCGACGCGATGGTAAGGTTTGGATTCGGATCTTCCCGGACAAGCCAGTAACCAAGAAGCCGGCCGAAACCCGAATGGGTTCTGGTAAGGGCAACCCTGAATTCTGGGTTGCCGTGGTCAAGCCTGGTCGCATCTTGTTCGAGATCGACGGGGTGTCCAAGGAGCGTGCGCAGGAAGCTGTGCGCCTGGCCATTCACAAGCTGCCGATCAAGTGCAAGTTCGTTCAACGCGTAGATCTTGAAGGAGGATAATCATGAAGGCACGTAAGGCAGAAGACCTCCGCTCGCTCAGCACGCAAGAACTCGAAGGCTTCGTGAAGGAAAGTGAAGAGAATGTGACGCGTCTGCGGTTTCAGCTTGCGCTGAGCCAACTGCAAGATTCGTCAAGCATCAAGACGCTCCGAAAGGACATCGCGCGGATGAAGACTATCCTCCACGAGCGCAAGAACAACGCCAACTGAATCGGATTAATATCATGGCAGACGCAACACCAACAATCGCTCCTACTACGCGTCGCAAGACGCGAACGGGGAAGGTTGTGAGCAATAAGGCGGACAAGACTATCGTTGTCGCGATCGAGCGCCAAGTGGCACATCCGCTGTATCGCAAGTATTTCAAGCAGACGACCAAGGTGATGGCGCACGATGAAAAGAACGAGTGCAACATCGGCGACGTTGTCAAGGTTATCGAGAGCCGTCCACTAAGTGCCCGCAAGCGTTGGGCGCTTGTGGAGATCATCGAACGAGCGCAGTAAGGGAGTACGGACATGGTTCAAGAAGAGTCAAATCTCGTGGTAGCCGACAATTCGGGCGCGCGCAAATTGCGCTGCATCCGGGTCTTGGGCGGTCACGGCAAGCGCTACGCATCGGTGGGTGACATCGTTGTGTGCTCGGTTAAGGCAGCACTGCCGTCCGGCGCTGTGAAGAAAGGCGAAGTGGTAAAGGCCGTGATTGTTCGCACGAAGAAGGAAATACGTCGCCGTGACGGCTCGTTCATCCGCTTCGACGAAAACGCTGCCGTTATCATTAACAACAACAACGATCCTCGCGGCACTCGCATTTTCGGGCCAGTGGCTCGTGAACTTCGCGAACGCTCGTTTATGAAGATCATTTCCCTCGCACCCGAGGTGCTCTGAGGTATACGATGAAGCTCAAGATCAAAAAAGGCGACACTGTTGTAGTGGTCGCAGGAAACAATAAGGGAGCCACTGGACGAGTACTCCAAGTGCACCCATCAACGATGCAGGTGTTGATTGAAGGCGTGAATCTTCGCAAGAAGGCTGTTCGCCCATCGCAACAACATCCGAGCGGCGGGATCATTTCCGTCGAAGCACCGATTCATTACTCAAATGTCCAACTTGCCGACAAGAAGGGTATGCCAACGCGTGTAGCGCGTGAGCGCTCGGTTGTCAGTGGCAAGACAGTGGTCAAGCGTATTGCGAAGACCACAGGCGAAGAAATCTAAACCAGACGAACGTCGAAGGAACTGATAGATCATGGCAAAAGCAACGTCATCAAAGAGGGACCAGTTCAAGCCAGAGGGTCCACGCCTCGAGGATATCGAGGATGTGCGCGTCCCGGCCCGACTGCATGCCTTTTACAAGGACCACGTGGTGCCGGCGCTCATGAAGCGTTTCAACTACGAGAGCCCAATGCAGGTGCCGCGGATCGAGAAGATTGCGGTCAACATCGGGGTCGGTGCTGCAACGCAGGACACAAAGCAGCTGCAGTCGGCGGTTAACGAACTCGAACTGATCGTCGGTCAGCGTCCAGCTGTCTCTCGCGCTCGCAAGTCGATAGCTAACTTCAAGCTGCGCGAAGGCATGCCAATCGGTACTCGTGTCACGCTTCGCCGTGCAAACATGTATGAGTTCCTCGATCGCTTCATCAATATCGCTGCTCCTCGCATCCGCGACTTCCGCGGGTTCAGTGATAAGAGCTTCGATGGTCGTGGCAACTACACCATCGGCGTCAAGGAGCAGATCATCTTCCCTGAAATTGATGTTGACAAGGTTTCGAAGATCAACGGTATGGACATCACGTTCGTAACGTCGGCAACGACAGACGAAGAGGCACAAGCGCTACTTCAAGAGTTTGGGTTTCCATTCCGCAAACGCGACTAAGAATCACGAGAATTTCATGGCCAAGACTTCCGTCATCGCTCGAAACAAGAAGCGCATCCGTCTCGCAGAGAAGTACGCTGCAAAGCGTGCCGAACTCAAGGCGGCCGGCGACATGGTGGGGCTTCAAAAGCTCCCCCGCAACAGCTCTCCAACACGTGTCCGCAACCGTTGCCTCGTAACAGGCCGCGGGAAGGGCGTCTATCGCAAGTTCGGCCTCTGCCGAAACGTATTCCGGCTTCTCGCTCTCGAAGGCAAGATCCCTGGAATGCGCAAGGCAAGCTGGTAACACAGGTTAGCCCCCTGATTTTCGAACACGACCAAGACGACGACTATGCCAGTCACAGATACCATCGCCGATTTCATTACACGCATACGCAACGCTTCAGCTGCAAAGCATAAGACCGTTGACGTGCCTGCGTCCAACCTTAAGGTTGCAATCGCTGAGATCCTCAAAGATCAGGGATTCATCCTAGACTTCTCGCGTGTTGAAGACAACAAGCAAGGAGTTCTCACGCTAAAGTTGCGCTATCACCTTGGCGACCCAGTGATTCGTGAGGTGCGTCGTGTCAGTAAGCCTGGACGTCGCGTCTACGCACCGGCCGACAAGCTTCCACGCGTACGCAATGGTTTGGGTGTTGCGATCATCTCTACACCACGCGGTGTGATGACGGACAAACAAGCACGCCGCGAGAACGTGGGTGGTGAAGTGCTTTGCACAATCTGGTAAGAAGAGAAGTAGGAGCAAACGACAATGTCACGAGTAGGCAAAAAACCAATTCCCGTTCCAGCTAACGTCAACGTCAAGTTCGATACCGGACTTTG
The DNA here is from genome assembly GCA_945883395.1 of Melioribacter roseus P3M-2. Lineage (GTDB taxonomy): Bacteria > Bacteroidota > Ignavibacteria > Kapaibacteriales > Kapaibacteriaceae > UBA10438. Next base: position 10,395 of record CAMCXP010000044.1, on the reverse strand, counting down.
CACGGTGAAGGGGCCTAAGGGAGAACTCACGTTTACGGTTGACCCAACGATCACTCCGGTGATGGAAGGCCAAACCTTAACGTTCACACGCACAAACGACGACAAGAAGGTGCGTGCTCTGCACGGTCTCACACGTGCTCACATCGCATGGATGGTTGAAGGTGTTTCCAACGGATTCACACGCAACCTCCAGATCGAAGGTGTGGGTTACAAGGTTGAGCTGCGCGGAAGGAACCTTCTGCTGTCGCTGGGCTATTCGCATCCGATACTTTTCATGCCACCGGATGGTGTTGAATTTGCGGTTGCTACGCCAACAGTGTTTGCAGTGAAGGGTATCAATAAGCACCTCGTCGGTGAAGTTGCGGCCAAAGTTCGTAAGCTTCGTCCACCCGAGCCGTACAAGGGCAAGGGTATCCGCTATGAAGGTGAATACATCCGCCGTAAGGCAGGCAAGTCGGCAGGCAAGTAAGGAGAACACGAACCATGAATCGCATCAAACTCAAAAACGTACGCTATGCTCGTCGTAACCGCCGTGTCCGCAAGGATATCTCGGGTACGCCAGCACGACTTCGCCTGACGGTATTTCGTTCGCTGAATCATATCTACGCGCAGATCATCGACGACGTCGCTGCGTCAACGATCGTATCGGCTTCGACGATCGACGCAGATGTTCGTGCGAAGGCAGCTGGTTTGACGAAGACGGAAGAAAGTCGTCTGGTTGGCACACTCCTTGCAGAGCGTGCAAAGGCAGCGAAGGTTTCCAAGGTTGCATTTGACCGCAACGGGTTCCTCTACCACGGTCGTGTGAAAGCGCTAGCAGATTCTGCGCGTGACGCCGGTCTTGATTTCTAACGAAGAACGAAAACGGAGCTGATTACGTGGCAAAGCAAAAAGTATCGGATCTCAACCTCAAGGACAAGATCGTCTACGTCGGTCGCACAGCGAAGGTTGTGAAGGGTGGACGTCGGTTCAACTTCTCAGCGATGGTTGTCGTCGGCGACGAAGCTGGTAATGTAGGTTACGGTCTTGGCAAAGCGGGCGAAGTATCGAACGCTGTGACAAAGGCAACTGAGGCAGCGAAGAAGTCTGTTGTCAAGGTTCGCGTGTTGAATGGCACAGTACCACACGAAGTGACTGGTCGCTTCGGTGCTGCTAAAGTGCTCATTCGTCCTGCAACTCCTGGTACAGGTGTTATCGCCGCTGGCGGTGTCCGTGCCATCCTCGAGCTTGCCGGCGTAACAGACGTATTGACAAAGTCACAAGGTTCGTCGAACCCGCATAACACGGTTAAGGCAACCATGAATGCTCTGATGCAGCTCGAAGATGCTGCCGCTGTCGCTACGCGACGCGGTGTTTCGCTCGAGAAGGTGCTCAAGGGCTAAGCAAGAGGAGAACCCCAACATGAAATTGAAGATCACCCAAGTGCGTTCGATCATCGGCGCTCTACAAAACCAAAAGGCGACAATCAAGGCTCTTGGCCTTGGCCGCCCGAACTATGTTTCAATCAAGCCAAAGAATCCGCAGACTCTTGGCATGGTAAACACTGTTCGCCACCTTGTGACCGTTGAAGAGATCGCAGACTGAGGCCTATCATGAAACACATCGGAAATCTTTCGCCCGCTCCGGGCTCACGTCATAAGAAGAAGCGCATTGGTCGTGGTGCAGGTTCTGGCCACGGTGGTACATCCACACGTGGTCACAAGGGTCACCAGTCACGTAGTGGCAGCCACCAAAGTCGCGGCTTCGAAGGCGGACAAATGACGCTTACACGTCGCATCCCGAAGTTCGGTTTTACGAACATCAACCGCATCGAGTTCTCAGAAGTCAATGTCGCTACACTTCAGCGTCTGGTTGATGAGAAGCAGATCGCAGATGGTGTGGTAAGCAAGGACATCTTGTATTCGCTGGGTGTTATTCGCAAGAAGTCGGCCCCGGTGAAGATTCTTGGAAACGGTGAGCTTTCCGCGAAGCTGGCTGTAACGTGCGATAAGATCTCTGAGGCAGCAAAGCAGAAGATTGAATCAGCCGGAGGAGCGGTTACCGTCAATGGCTAATATCGTTACCACTGTTCGGAACATGTTCCGAATCGAAGAGCTTCGCCAGCGGATTGTGTTTACACTGATCGCCCTGCTGGCTGTGCGCGTCGGGTCGTTTATTACGATTCCGGGCGTCGACGTGACATTGCTCAAGGATGCTGCGGCCACGAACCAAGGCACGATCTTCGGACTCTACGACATGTTCGTGGGTGGAGCGTTCTCGAATGCTGCGATCTTCGCTCTTGGTATCATGCCATACATTTCTGCGAGCATTATTCTTCAAATCGCCGGTGTTGTTCTGCCTAGTCTGCAGAAGCTCCAGCGCGAAGGCGAAGACGGACGTCGCAAGATCAACCAATACACGCGTTTGCTCACTGTGCCAATTGCAGCACTTCAGGCATGGGGCGTCACGGTAAAAGTTGCCCAGACAACAGTAGGCGCCGGCGGTATGTCGGTCGTTCCAGATCCTGGCTTCTTCTTTACGATTTCTTCGATCCTGATTCTAACAGCAGGTACAGTTGGTTTGATGTGGATCGGTGAGCAAATCACAGATCGCGGCCTCGGCAACGGTATCTCGCTCATCATTTTTATCGGCATTATTGCCCGTTTCCCAACGGCCATTATGCAAGAGGTTGGCTTGATTGACGCAGGGTCACGCCTGCTCGTCATCGACCTCGTGTTGCTCACGTTTCTGTTGGGCATTATTGCTGCAGTGATCTTAATCACGCAGGGGGCTCGCAGGATTCCAGTGCAGTATGCTAAGCGTGTTGTGGGACGCAAAGTGTATGGCGGAACAACGCAATACATTCCGCTCCGTGTCAATACTGCCGGTGTGATGCCAATCATCTTTGCTCAGTCGATCCTGTTTATTCCGGCTACGTTCGCGTCGTTCTTTCCGGATAGCAAATTCTGGCAGGGTGTGGCGCAAAGTTTCAGCGAAACATCGCCGTTCTATGCAGTTGTGTTCGGATTGATGATTGTGTTCTTCACATACTTCTATACAGCGATCGCCTTCAACCCGAAGGAAGTTGCTGATAACATGAAGCGTAACGGCGGATTCATTCCTGGCGTTCGTCCGGGTGAAGCAACGTCGAGTTACATTGAGAACATTCTCACGCGTATCACATTGCCTGGTGCAATCTTCCTTGCTCTCATCGCGATCCTTCCAACGTTTGCGATGTCGGTACTTCAAGTGCCACCAATCTTTGCTTCGTTCTTTGGCGGTACAAGTCTTCTGATCATTGTTGGTGTAGCGCTCGATACGCTCCAGCAGATTGAGTCATTCCTTCTGATGCGTCACTACGACGGGTTCATGAAGACTGGCAAGATTCGCGGACGTGCTGGTGCGCTTTCGTAAGAGCGATGGCGGCTGTAGATCTCAACATCTCAACGCTCACTGCGGATGAGATAATCAAAATGGAAAAGGCGTGTCGCATTGTTGCAGATGTGCTCAACCACATGAAGGGGTTTGTTAAGCCGGGGATTACGACGGGAGAGTTGGATGCGATTGTTGAGGATTTCATTCTCACACGTGGTGGCGAGCCGGCGTTTAAGGGATACGAGGTCGATGGGAAGGTTTATCCATCATCAGCCTGTATCAGTATCGATGAGGAAGTTGTGCATGGAATGCCTGGGCAGCGTGCACTCAAAGAGGGACAGATCGTAACCGTTGACGTTGGCGTTCGTTACGATGGGTACTACGGAGATAGCGCTTACACCTATCCGGTGGGCGAGATCTCAACGGAAAAGCAACGTCTGCTCGACGTAACGAAGGACTCGCTCCGACGTGGCATTGAGCAAGCAGTGGACGGTAATCGCGTGTATGACATTGCGAAAGCAGTCCAAACGTATGTTGAAAATCAAGGTTTTTCGGTGGTTAGGGAACTCGTCGGACACGGCATTGGCCGTCATCTGCACGAAGAGCCCCCCGTCCCGAACTTCGTCCCGGGTTTGCTTCACAGAAGCAGATTCCCAAATGCCAAACTCAGGAATGGGATTGCATTGGCGATCGAACCGATGGTAAACATGGGCTTGTTCCATGTGCACACGGCGAGTGATGGGTGGACGGTGTACGCGGCAGACGGGAAACCATCAGCACATTTCGAACACACGATTGTGATTGACGGAACAACACCGAAGATTCTGACAGCAATGGAGTAACGGTCATTTTCATACAAAGGTTTTGATGGGTCGCGAAGACGTCATACGGGTTGATGGTGTGATCGAGGAAACGTTGCCGAACACCCAGTTTATCGTAAAGCTGGACAACGGACACAAGATCCTTGCGCACGTCTCCGGGAAGATGCGCATGCACTTCATCAAGATTTTCCGTGGCGATAAAGTCACGGTGGAAATGTCTCCCTACGACCTATCTAAGGGTCGTATTGTTTACCGCTACAAATAACACGACAACGACACACGATCGACATCGAAAGGTTTTCTCATGAAGGTTCAAGCATCGGTGAAGAAGCGCAGTCCCGACGACAAGATTGTTCGTCGTAAGGGAAGGGTGTATATCATCAACAAGAAGAACCCTCGCTTCAAGCAACGTCAAGGCTAATTCAGGAGACACACAGTGGCTCGTATCGCAGGAATCGACCTACCAAAAAATAAGCGCGGCATCATCGCGATGACGTACATCTTCGGCATCGGCAAGACGCTGAGTGGTCAGGTGTTGGACAAAGCCGGCATCGATCACAGCAAGCGCGTTGCGACGTGGACGGACGACGAGATCGCCCGTATCCGCCAGGCGCTGGGAGACTACAAGGTTGAAGGACAGCTTCGCTCTGAAGTGCAGCTGAACATCAAGCGTCTGATGGATGTAGGTTGCTACCGCGGCTTGCGCCATCGCCGTGGACTTCCGGCCCGCGGACAGCGTACACGTACCAACGCGCGTACTCGTAAGGGTAAGCGCAAGACAGTGGCCGGTAAGAAGAAGGCAGTGAAGAAGTAAGAAAGGACAGAACGACAATGGCAGCAGCAAAGAAGCGCGTAAAGCGCAAAATCGTTGCGGATGTACACGGCAAGGTGTTTGTGCGTGCTACGTTCAACAATGTAATCGTGACTATCACAGACACGTACGGCAATACCCTTTCGTGGTCATCGGCAGGCAAGAATGGCTTCCGTGGATCAAAGAAGAATACGCCATACGCATCACAAGTGTCTGCCGACAAGGCAGCACGCGAAGCCTTCGAAATGGGACTTCGCAAGGTCGATGTGATCGTCAAGGGCCCAGGATCAGGTCGCGAAGCCGCTATCCGTGCGCTTACGCAGGCTGGATTCGAAGTGCTCTCGATTCTCGACCAAACGCCACTTCCACACAATGGTTGTCGCCCGCCAAAGAAGCGTCGCGTCTAATCGTTTCGACTCAATCAATTACTCGTGACTATTGACCCAAGGAAGGCCATGAACATGCAGATGCAGATGCCCGAAGGCATCGTCGTCGAAGAGCTCGGCAGTCCGTACCATGCTCGCTTCGTACTTAATCCCCTCGAAGAGGGTTATGGAACAACGATCGGCAACGCGTTTCGTCGCGTCCTCCTTTCGTCGATCCAGGGATCTGCCATCGTTGGCGTAAAGATCACAGATGTGCAGCATGAGTTTCAGACGATCGCCGGTGTTGTCGAAGACATGTGCGAAATCATTCTGAATCTGAAGGAAGTACGATTTCATATCGTCGATCCTAAGGCTCCGAGCCGGATTTCATTCCGCGTGAAGGGTCAGAAGACCTGGACAGCGCAGATGATTCAGGATGCAACGGCAGGTGCGATCGAGGTGCTCGATCCAACCAAGACGATCGCAACACTTGCTGACGATGCAGACTTTGACGTCGAAATTCGTATTGGTCGTGGCAAGGGCTACGTTCCATCAGAAGAGCAGAATCAGGCAGACTTCCCGTTGGGTATGCTTCCTATCGATGCGATCTACACCCCGGTTAAGAATGTGATCTACAACGTAGAGCCATTCCGCGTCGGTCAAAAGACAGACTATGAGCGACTTGTACTTGATGTGAGTACTGATGGATCGATCACTGCAAACGAAGCTATAGAGCACTCTGCAGCTATCCTCCGCTCTCACGTCGCATTGTTTCTTGGCGTGAACCCATCAGTGGGTGGCGGCGCTCAAAATCAAAACGATGCACCGGTTGCCGACACAGAGGCTGAGCGCGAGCGAGCACGTGTTCGCCGCATTCTACTTCAGCCGGTTGATGAACTCGAACTCAGTGTGCGTGCGCACAATTGTTTGAAAGCTGCAAGTATTAAGACACTTGCAGATCTTGTGAGCCTCCAGGAATCTGACTTGCTGAAGTTTCGCAACTTCGGTCGCAAGTCACTCTCGGAACTCGCAGATGTTGTGGTGCAGAATGGGCTACAGTTCGGCATGAATGTCGATAGCTACCTGCGCGACGATGACAAGAAGATTGACTAAGGAAGGCTAAGGAGGAACCCATGCGTCACCAGTATGCAGGCCGAAAACTCAAGCGTACCGCGAGCCATAAGCGCGCGATGCTTGCGAACATGGCTACATCACTTTTCGAACATAAGCGCGTTGTTACAACGGTCGCAAAGGCGAAGGAACTTCGTCCGTTTGCAGAGCAGTTGATCACGCGTGCCCGTAACGCTCATCGCTCTGAGAAGACAGGTGTTATTTCTGGTGTTGACGTGCACAACCGTCGTATGGTTGGTCGCTTCATCAAGAATAAGGCCGTCCTGCAAGAGCTGTTCGATACGATTGCACCGCTCGTGCTCGAGCGCAACGGTGGATACACACGGATCATCAAGCTTGGTCAACGTCGCGGTGATAATGCCGAAACGGCTATGATCGAACTTGTTGACTGGTCGAATCCACAGGACGGTCGCTCGTCGTCAACAAAGCGTAAGGTCGCGAAGGGCCCAGCAAAGCCAAAGCCAATGGCGAAGCCAAAGCCAGCAGCACCAGTCGCCGAAGCAGTCGCCGAAGTAGTCGTTGCAGCAGCCGTTGCAGCTGAAGAAGCTCCAGCAGAAGCGCCAGCAGAAACTGGTACAGACGCAGCTGACTCAACAGCAGATGCAGGTGCAGACGGCGGAGCGTCGGCCGAGTAACATTTCACGTTGTACCGTATCAAACGCCGGGAGCGCTAGCTTCCGGCGTTTCCGTTTTCTACAACATGGCACACGACATTCAACTCAACGCAACCTTTGTAAAGGGGGCGACCAAGCCGGAGCATTTTCCGGAATCGTCGCTGCCAGAAGTTGCCATGATTGGTCGTTCAAATGTTGGGAAGTCGTCGCTGATCAACACGCTTACGCGACACGGAAAACTGGCACGCGTTTCGAATACACCGGGAAAGACGCAGGAGATTAACTTCTTTGTTACCGACATGAGTTTCATGTTGGTGGACCTTCCGGGGTATGGCTACGCACGCGTGAGTAAGACGCAGCGCGAGCAGTTCTCGCATCTGATCAAGGCATATGTCATGCGCCGTCCGAATCTGGTGCTGACGTGCGTATTGGTTGATGCACGGCACGACCCTCAGCCACTTGATATGGCAATGCTCGAAGAGCTGGAGTTCAACAAGCGACGCTTTGTGGTGATCCTCACTAAGTCCGATAAGCTCAAACCGCAGGTGCTGGTTGATCGTGAGCAACAAGTGCGCGATCTCCTTTCGAACTGTCAGCAGTTTGTTGATGTTCTCCCAACATCAAGTGAAACTGGTCTCGGCAGACATAACATGTTGGGTCTAATTAAACGCATCGTACAGCTCTCTCAGACGGAGGAGTCATGACAACGCAACCACGCATTGGCATTATCATGGGAAGCGATTCCGATCTTCCTGTGATGCGCGAAGCCGCACACATCTGTGAAGAGTTCGGCGTTCCCTACGAGATGAAGGTCGTAAGCGCACACCGCACACCGGTCGACATGGCGGCGTACGGCAGCACAGCACAGGAGCGCGGCATTGATGTGATTATTGCTGGTGCTGGTGGCGCAGCCCACCTGCCGGGAATGCTTGCATCGCACTCCACATTGCCTGTGATCGGCGTTCCGATTCCTACCAAGCAACTTCGCGGACTCGACTCATTGATGAGCATCGTTCAGATGCCAAGTGGCGTGCCCGTTGCTACAGTCGCCATCGGTGCAGGCCGTAACGCAGGTATCCTCGCAATCGAGATGCTCGCGATCGCATTGCCAGAACTCCGCACGAAGCTGGCAACCTTCAAATCGGCAATGGCTGAAGAGTCACGGAAGAAGAACGAGAATCTTTGACCCCAACCCACCCCCTTGCACAGGTCTCGAACTTTGCAGACCTTTGCAGCCCACAATGACGCATACGGTCATCCATATTGAGGCACGACGACGACTCACGCTGCGGGAAGCCCGGCAGCATGAGTCGCGCCACTAAGCGCCCTCTGCTTGCCGCCCCCGCAGCGAAGCCCCCTCTATGAGCATCTGCAGTGTATGCGCTCATCGACCGCGACTTCTCAGCAAACCGAAGATCATAGAAGGGACTGCCATGACGTTCGACATCATGGTGGCCGATGACCGTCATTTCTCCTATGCGGAAGAGATCGCTGAAACGATCTTTACAGCTGCACAGCAGCGTGGGACCGGCATCGCCAAACGTACACCCGAGTACATCACACAGAAGATGCACGAGGGGAAAGCAATTATTGCACTCACCGAGGACGGCGCGTTCGCAGGGTTCTGCTACATCGAGACGTGGGAACACAATCGATACGTGGCAAACTCGGGTCTGATCGTAAAGCCAGAGTATCGCAAGCATCATCTTGCACGACGCATTAAACGCGCGGCGTTCGATCTGTCGCGCGCGAAGTATCCCGATGCGAAGATCTTCGGCATCACAACGAGTGCTGCCGTAATGAAGATCAATGCCGATCTGGGATACCGTCCGGTTCACTTCTCGGCACTGACGACCGACGAAGCTTTTTGGAAGGGTTGTAAGTCGTGCCCGAACTACGACATTCTACAGCGCACACATCAAGCGATGTGTCTGTGCACTGGCATGCTGTATGATCCAACGGAGACACAACGATGAACCGCGTTCTTCTTGCTTTTAGTGGTGGACTCGATACGACGTACTGCGCGCGCTACCTGGCCGTGGATCTCGAGATGGAAGTGCATACCGTGGTGGTGAACACCGGCGGTTTTACCGCAGACGAACTCGACCGCATCGCAGCACGTGCACACGCTTGCGGCGTTGCATCACACACTGCACTCGATTGCACGCAAGACTTGTATGATCAGGTGCTGCGCTTCTGCATTGCAGGGAACGTGTTGAAGAATGCAACGTACCCACTGAGCGTGAGCGCCGAACGCATCGTGCAAGCAACAGCAATTGCACAGCATGCACTGTCGATTGGCGCAACACATCTGGCACATGGCAGCACGGGCGCGGGGAACGACCAAGTACGATTCGATGTGGTGTTCCGCATTATCTGTCCAGACCTTCCGGTGCTGACGCCGATTCGCGATCAACAGCTCTCACGCGCTGATGAAATCGCGTACGTGACGAAGCACGGCGTAGAAGGTGAATGGACAAAAGCAGCATACTCGATCAATCAAGGGCTGTGGGGCACATCGGTTGGTGGACGTGAGACGTTGACATCGAACGAGCCGTTGCCAGACGATGCATGGCCGTCATCACAGCTCCCAGAGCCAGATCCAGCGAACCATGAACGTATCGTACTCCGCTTCGAAGCCGGACATCCCGTGGCAATCAATGGCACGCGTATGTCTCCGGTCGATGCAATAGGTATGCTTAATGAGCGTGGCGCCTTCTGGCGTATCGGACGTGATATGCACGTGGGCGATACGATCATCGGCATCAAGGGGCGCGTTGCCTTCGAAGCACCAGCTGCAATGATGATTATCAAAGCGCATCACCTGCTTGAAAAGCACACGCTTACGAAGTGGCAACTGATGTTCAAGGATCAGTTTTCTCTGTGGTACGGACAACTCCTCCACGAGGGGAATGCCCTCGAACCTGCGATGCGTGATATCGAGGCCTTCCTCGAGAGTACACAGCGATGCGTCACGGGTGATGTGATCATTCGTTGCAGCGTGGGATCCTTCTCGCTGGAAGGTGTTGAGTCTACGAATGACCTCATGCGTTCATCTGTTGCTACCTACGGTGAAGAACAGAAAGCATGGACGGGCGACGATGTGCGCGGGTTCGCGCGCATCGCATCGATGCAAACCAGCATCTGGCATGCAGTCCACGGAGAGGATGCACGATGAAACTCGCAATTGTTGGTGGAGCCGGTTATACCGGTGGGGAAGTGCTGCGCTACGTGTTGCAGCACCCAGAACTACGAACATGGGATGTCGAAGTCGTAAGCGCATCACATGCAGGCAAGCC
>CAMCXP010000043.1 GCA_945883395.1 Melioribacter roseus P3M-2 | reverse complement strand
CAAGTGTGAGCATGTCGCCATGTCCACTGTCGATAAACTCGCCGCCAAGCTCAGTCCATGAGTTGTCGATCAACAGATTGTTCGCCGTCAAACACCTGCCCCCTACGCGCTTCGATGCTTCGAACAGCGCAACCTCGACGTTCGACTTCTTGAGCAGCCATGCGGCATGCAATCCAGCAAGGCCAGCACCAACAACCGCTACCTGCACGCTGCGGTCAATGCGAACGGATGGCGACTTCGTGCAGCTCTGCAGGGCAGATGGTGTTGCCGCAGCCGCAGCCGCAAGCGCTGATGTGTGCAGGAACGACCGCCGTGAAGGACTGTGCTGCGCTTGCGCGAGCGCACGACGGAAGAGTTGCATGAGAGGTGTTCGAGCCATACCGCAAAGATACTGGGCAACCTGCCTGTATCGCATCCGCTACTTGCGGAGAATGCGAAACACCGTTCGGCGATTCGTTGCTTGATTCTCGGGTGAATCGTTCGGCACCACCGGCATGCTGAACCCATACCCCTTGGTGCGAAGTCGTGTTGCGTCGATGCCACGTCCGACGAGCGCCGACTTAACAGCCTCGGCACGCGCCATGGAGAGTCGAAGATTGAACTCTTCGCCACCAATGTTGTCGGTGTGGCCCTGCACTTCGAGTACAACACGCTCGAAGCGCTCGAGCGCATCAGCCAGCTCATCCAGAATGTAGTACGACGAGGTGTCGATCGTGCTTTGATTGAAGGCAAACAGAATCGGCCTTGAGAACTCATCGCGAATGTCTGGAGGCACCAGTGGCGACTTGTCGTACTGACCGCGGGCAATCAGCGTGTCACGTCCTGGAAGCTGCACGGTGAGGTCTGCTACGTGCAGTCCCTCGTAGCGTGGAGGAGTGTAGGTAACCAGGTAGTAGTTGCGCAAGCTTCGGTAGATGTCCATGAAGATTGCGAGCAGGTCCTTCTTCGTGTATGCGCGGTAGTACTTGCCACCCGTGTAGAGCGAAAGATCCTGCAGCGGCTCATCGCGGGCGTAGCCGAAGCCGACGCAGTAGATCGAAATGTTGTGCTTGGTGGCATACTCAAAGATGTCGCCTACCTTCGCTGTCGACTGATTTTCATCGCCGTCGGCGAAGACGACGCAGATCTTTGGTTGGTCGAGCGGCACGCGCTCGAGCGTCTTTAGGGTCTTGAGGACACCGTCGTATGTCGCTGTAAACAGACCCTGCGACATCTTCCGATATTCACGGAACGCAGGTAGCATCTCCGCAGTATCAGATGTTAGCGGGAACACAGTGCGAATATCTTTATGGTACGCCGTCAGCGACACGTTATCGAACGAACGCTTTAGTCCGATGAAGATCTCGGTGCCATAGTCGATCGTCTCCTTGACGCCCTTCATCGATCCCGAGCAGTCGATTGCCAGCGCAATGTTTGCCGGCACAGAGTCGGCCTCGCCGTATTCCCGAACACGATAGTCTGTGATTGTCGCGTGCTTTTGTTTGCGACGTGCTCCGAGATGTTCAACGAGCTGCGGAAAATAGTCCGGCGCGCTGTCGGCCTTGTACGGAGCAGCCATGTGCGTTACGACAAACCCTGTGGTGTCGAGAACGCGCACGAAGAGACGAATAGAATCCGGATAGGTGTAGTGCTCAACCTTCCACACATCGGTGCGAACGTTGCGCACATCGACGGAGTCGACGTGTTTTGTGCCAACAAAACGGAGCTCAATCTTCTTCTCACCCTCGGTGCGGAGGTCGAAGTTTTGCTGGAGTTTGCGGGGTCCGCCACAGGCGACACAGACCACAGCAAGGATGCACCACCGGAGAATGTTCATGAAGGGAGTTTACTTGCGATGACCAAGCCCAACGTTCACATTAACGCCGTCACGTCCGACGTCGTTCAAGACCTTGCGGAGCGAGATGAGCGTTGAGTCGAGCTTGCCGAACAACGTATCGTCGTACATCAACGCATGCAGCAGACTCTTATTTGTGCGCAGGTCGTTGACCATTGCACTTACGCGCATTGTGAGTGTATCGACGTTTGTGATCGCACCATCAGCCTTGGCCAGCGTGCCTTCGAGACTCTTCACAACGGCTTCCGTGCGTGCGATGATACGCGTGACACCCGGTTCGTTGCGATGCACGCTCTCGCGAAGCTCCGATGTAAGTTCTTTGAGGTCCTGAACTGTTGCAGTAAGTGGACCCCGATTGCTCTCCATGAACACACGCAGGTCGGTAAGAGCCAGCGCACCATCGTTGGTCATCGTCTTGATGTTCGCCACAACTGATCCGTCACGCAGGAGGTCGCTCACTGACATACTGATCGTATCGAGACGCTTGATCAGACCCGTAATGTCGCCACTGGCACCGCCCAATACGCCAACCAGCGTACCGATGTCGGCAGCGACTAGGCCCGGAATCTCGTCACGTGGATTCAGTGCCGTGGTGGCTCTTCCCGGCGTGAGCTCGATCTTCTTGCCGCCCGTGATCTCCAGGATCGACACAAGAGCTTGTGCATCAGACTTGAGATCTGCTATGTCGTCGAGCGTTGCCGTAACCAGCACGCCTCCGTTGTCGTTGCGTACCTGTGTTACCGTCCCACGGCGTACGCCGTTTACCACCACTGGGCTGCCGGCGTCGATACCGCCTGACGTTGCAAGGCGAATCGCAACCGATTTCTGTGTTGGACTAAAGCTGATACCCTTGCCAAGCATGATGCCAACCACCAATAGGGCGATTGAGATGACGCTAACGATGCCTACTCTAATTTCCGTGCTACGCGAAACGTCCAAAAGTCAGGTCTCCAGTGAGGATCAGAACGGGATATCGTCTGATACCTGTGATGATGGTTGTTGCTCGAGATCATTGCCATTTCCAGGCGTGTCTGAGCGCTTTGCGTCGAGCAACAACAAATTATCTGCTACGATCTCGGTGACGTACCGTTTGTTTCCATCACGGTCGTCGAACGAGCGCGATTGGATCTTGCCCTCGACGTACACGCGAGTTCCACGCCGCATGAGTTTTTCCACAACATCTGCAAGACCACGCCATGCGACAACGGTATGCCAATCGGTGTGTTCCTGTACAGCCCCATCCTTATCCTTCCACGTTTCCGACGTGGCAAGGCGGAAGTGCGCAACCTTGACGCCGCTCGGCGTAAAGTTGACATCGGGATCCTTCCCGACGTTACCGATGAGCATCACTTTGTTCAGAGTACGCGACATACGTCACCTATTGAATTGTTCCAACGAATCGTTCCGGAGCACGCGTCGTTGATGGCTCGAATATACCACGCCACCTCGCGCCGTCCATATCCTGTTGAGGAATGTAACGGTAAAAACGTGACGTCTTATGTGAGGATTGGCAGAAGGTGTGGTCTACTTGGAGCCGCGTCGCCATCAAATCCGGCGATGTTGAACATGATACCATAGATGCCGTCGGCGACGGCATCCGGCACGTAGATGAACTCCGTTATGGTGCAGGTCTCGCGTGGTGCTTCGGGCCACTGCCAAAATGTCCAATGCGCTGGGAGCTGTCCGGCACTCTCCTCACGATCAACGGAAGGAAGGTCGATGAGAAGATGCCGCACGCCACGGCTAACGATCATCTGCATGGCATCGGGCTGTACATATGGTGGGTTCGTTCCCGACCATTGACGGAGCTTCTTTGTGTCGTCGTTGGGTGTGGTACGGATCACAAGTGTTGTGCACCCGGCATCGTTCCAGGAGCTCTCAAGAGCTTGACGTGTGATGACGTGATCGCCGTCGACGTCTTCGAGAGCGACGGTAACGAGCTGCACAGTATCGACAAGATCCGTCATGCACTGCGGTATGCGATAGCGCTGTCCGGCGACGTGTCCGATGCACTCGGTATGCGTACCATTCCCGTGCGGTGCAAACGTGATGATGTCGCAACGCACAGGGCCCCCTTCCTCGATGCTCGCCACGAACGATCCATTCCGATAGGGCTCAAAGACCGCCGTCGGAAGAGAGAATGCATTCGGCTGCTCATTGGGAGAAACACGCAATGAGATGTCGATGGCCTTCGATACATCAACGATGATCGGTGCGCCTGCGATGGAGAGCGTGAGGGGAAGAGCGGACATGGCAGAAGTTACGAAGCGGAGTTACAGCAAACCGAAGTCGTCGATCTTTCGGTACAAAGTGCGCTCGCTCAGGCCAAGCAGTTTGGCTGCTTCACGACGGTTTCCTTGTGTTCTGCGCAGAGCGGATTCGATGGCGCGTCGTTCGAGTGTTGCAAGCTGAAGATCGTCAAGCTGCGTTTCTGCAGGGGGCGCGACAGCCGCCGGACGGATGTCGGTGGGCGCGGGTTCGTGCAGGTCGATAGACATGTTGAGAAGGTGGCGCAGTACGGACTTCATTTCGGAGACGTCGGCGGAGAGCTGGAGCAGCGTGCGGTACAGCATGGCCATATCGGCTTCCATTGCTGATGATAATCGTGGGGCCTCGTTGACACGCACAAGTGCTGTGGCCATGGGTGCAACAGGCTCGTCACTGGGCTCGGGAAGATAGCGTTCAAGCATTTCCTGCGTGATGCGAGCCCCTTGTTCGAGGGTGACCACCGTTTCGACAATGTTGCGCAATTCACGGACGTTGCCGGGCCACGACAAGGTGCCGAGATGCTGCAGTGCATCAGGTGCAATGCCTTCGTGGGCAATGCCTAGCTTGTCTGCCGTACGTTGCGCAAAATGTTCCACAAGCACAGGCACATCTTCGATGTGCTGGCGGAGTGGTGGCAGGTGAATATTCACGCTGTTTAAACGGAAGAACAAGTCCTGTCGAAAGCGTCGTTGCCGAACCTCATAGGCGAGATCGCGATTCGTTGCAGCAACAAGTCGGATGTCCACTTTATGCACATCCGACGAGCCGAGGCGTGAAAACTCGCCCGACTCAAGGATACGAAGCAGTTTTACTTGCGTGCCGATCGGCATTTCGCCGATCTCATCGAGGAAGATGGTTCCACGATGTGCTGATTCGAAGAAGCCCTTGCGTTGTTCGACGGAGCCGGTGAAGGCACCTTTCTCTGCACCGAACAGCTCACTCTCGAGTAAGGTCTCGGGAATTGCACCGCAATTCACACTGACGAATGGGTAGCGTTTGCGTCCGCTGAGTTCGTGCACAGCGTTTGCAAACACTTCCTTGCCTGTGCCGGTCTCGCCGGTGATCAAGACTGAGAGGTCCGTAGGCGCAACCTGGAGTAGACGCGAGAGTGCCTGCACCATGAGGGGTGATTCACCGATCAGACCGAATCGTGTGGCAAGCTGGCGAAGGAGTTGGCGTGATGGAGTTGACATGGGTTACTTCTTCGTGATCCACTCGGCCCATCCACCTGTGTAGATGAAGATGGGTCCGTACGCAAATCGTGTTAGAACGTCGGCGACGTGATGAGAAAGCTCGCACTCACCGCCGTCGCAGTAAATCAGAATCACGCGATCCTTTGGCACAGACTGGAGCATGTCGGGTATGCGTGATTCTGCTTCACCTCCATAGAAGTTCACGGCGTTCGCGATGTGACCTTCTGTGTACTTCTCAGCGCCGCGTGCATCAATCAGGTAGTACGGACCGGAGGCGAGGAATGCTTTGAACTGTGCGTGCGTGATCTCGCGAACAACGCCTGGTGCAGGAACAAACGTCGACTGTTCCTTTGCCGGTTGTGATGGGGCTGCGGTCGACGACGTCGATTGCTGTTGCTGTGTTGGTTGCTGTGTGGCTGGTAATGCCGTGGGAGCTGGAGGCGCGATGAACTTGGTGATCTCCGACGAATCAAGCGTGATGCGCTCGTAGTCCTTTTTGATCCACGGGATCGACGTCGGATTCATTGCGTTGAACGTGATAGCTAGGCCGAGCGCACAGGCAACAATCAATCCGGCATCCCGAAGTATCCCGCTGGGTACCGAAGCATGCGAGCGATCAACGCCGCTGTTCATCCGACCGAGTGGCTGGCCACCGAGGAGATGGAAATGAATATGTGGGACTGTCTGTCCGGCATCAGCGTTGGTGTTCGTTACCACGCGATATCCGGATGCGTCAATCCCAAACTTGCGCGCAAGAGTACGTGCAACGACGAAGACCTTTCCAATGAGTTCAGCATCGGCATCGTCGAGTGTATCGACACTAGCAATCACGCGCTTTGGGATGATGAGCACGTGCACGGATGCACTCGGAGCGACATCGCGAATGGCGATCACATCGTCGTCTTCATACTCGATGGTTGCGGGAATCTCCCGCTGAATGATCCGCTCGAAGATGGTAGGTGTCATACGTGTGCTCTGTTACGCGATTCCGTAAAACGACTTCAATGTTTGGTAGGCCGACGTAATCTCTCGCGCCCGGGTGTTTGCGTTGGCATGCGCTTCAGCATCTGCATTCGCAAATCGGTCTGGGTGCCAGGCGGCAATTGACGTACGATAAGCCTTCTTGATGTGCTCATGCGACGCACCGACGGGCACATTGAGCACGGTGTGGGCTGCAATGATGTGTTGTGGAATGCTTGGAGGTGGGGCTGGGGGAGGCGCCGGAGGGGGCCCATCCTGCGAGAGCTCGTCGATGATGCGACGAAGTTCATCATCGTCACCTGCGAGAATGTCTTCGATCGACGGACTCGATGCGCGATGCGAAGAGAGCTCGCTCGCCATGATGTTCCTGATTCGGTTGAAGATGCCCATGCGGCAAATTACAACCGCGCGCCGATGGAGAAGTAGAACAGCGTCGGACCCCAGGCAATTGAGTTCGGGTTGCTCAGGAAGAAGAACGAACGTCCGACCGAGAATTGGGCCGGTCCGACCGGTGTGTCGAGTCCGATACGCAGTCCGATTCCGTGATTCATTTCGGCGATGCGAATCTTCTCGGGGCGTTCCCACACGGCACCCAGATCGTATCGAAGCGCGACGTAGGTATCGAAGAAGATCTGGAATGGCATCTTCCATCGTGCCTCAAGATTTGCCACGGCAATCTGGCGTCCGCGTTCCTGATCCTCGCGCCATCCGAAGAACAAGTCCTCGCCGCCGAGACTAAACAGCTCCGGCGATGGCAACGTGAGGTCGGCCGCACCGATGAGTCCGCTCGGAGTGATTACCACGTCGCCAACTTGCACCGATGTGCTTGCCGAGGCTGTGAACTTGGTAAACGAGAGACTGTTGGAGAGACTCAGAATCGATGATTCAAACGTGAGGTCAATCTGACGTCCAAGCGTTGGGAACGTTAGCGCATCACGATCGTCCCAGCGAGCAACGCCACGAAGTGTGGCGAGTGGCTGATAGACGGGAGCAGTGCTCGCATTGAGATCGCGATAGCGTTGTTGTTCGTATCGGAATTCGGCAAGGATCACGCCGTTACGCTCAAGCTGACGTCCGGCAGAAGCTCGGACGCCGTAGCGCTCTTCAGAAAACTCGCCGACACGTTGCGGCACGGGTGATGTAGCTGGAAGCCCTGGTTTGTTCTGGTAGATCCATACATCACGAAAACTCAAATAGCCACGGATCGACGCTGTCCAGAGCGTGCCTCGTATGCGCGGGAGCTCGACTGTTGCTGCAACAAGGCCGATGCGTTCACTCAGAGCGCCGCGCACAACCACGCGCACGCCGGTGGTGAAGAGATTCTCGTGTACAAGGTCGATGCTTCCCTGCGTATAGCGTTCGTTGTCCACGCGTGCACCGATGCGCAGCAACTGATTGCCTGCATCACGTGCTGCGATGTCGATACGCGTGCCGATGGTGTCGCGTGCTATGAGAATGGATGCATCAGCAATGATGTCGGAAGCATACATGTTCTCAAGTGTACGTTGTAACTGACCGTTTGCGTGTGTAGAGCCTGTGCGGACTGATACCTCACGAAGAACATCGCTGGTGCGCAGTTGATCGCGCGTGGCAACCGCGATACGATTGATACGGCCGTCATCAAGGACGATGCGCAGTGTTTGTGATGCCGTATCGAAGTCTGTCGAACGCACGTAGCCAAGCGAATAGCCTTCGTCGTGGAGTGCAGAAGTAATGCGAGGAAGATGATAGCGCTGCGTTGCGGGTGTCCAATCGCGGCCTGCAAGATCGTCTAAGCATGCACGCACACGTGGCAGCGTGTCGAGTCCGCCCGAACCAAGCGAACTGATCGCACGGATCATACGCGGTAAACTATCTGGTTGCTCGGAGGATGTCTGTCGCGGAACAACCTTCTTGAGCGATGGAAGCATGCGTTCAGCTGCCTCCTCTCCTAGTGCTATCAAGTGATCAATGTTGCTAAAGTCGAATGTTCCCACGCCTGTGAGCGACGGTGTGATGACTACCGATGCTTGTGCAAGCACCGCGGAATCGCGTTGCTTCATTGCGGCCGTGAGCGCCTGATCAGCAATCGCCCACGGCGTTATCAGATCAGTCGTCGGGGCGAGGTTACTCGTGGTGTTTACAACGATGATGGCCGAGGGCGCAAATGCTTGTGCGACATCGATTGGAATATTGGCAACGAGGCCTCCATCAACCAGGAGGGTGTCGCCATTCCACGCCACCGGCGCGTAGCGCAGCGGAAACGTCGCACTTGCGCGCATTGCAGCTGCAAGATTACCGTTGCTCAGTGATACGGCACGACCTGTAGCAAGGTTCGTTGCAACTGCGCGGTAGCGAACATGAAGCGAGTCGAAGTTGGTGATGGTGTTGAAGGGGCTTTCCCAGAGCACATGTTGGAGAGCCGCCGTGAATCGTGTGCTTCCTCCTAGAGCTACTGGTGTGATGAAGGAGAAGTTGCGAAAGCGTAGCGTGAGCAGACTTCGATCGTTCTCCTGCTTCTGTCCATAGAACTGAAACTCGCGTCGCGTATCGGTGCCTATCGATGTTACATCGCTCCAATCGATTGCACGCATAATACCCGCTATCGAGTCCGGCGAATACCCCGCAGCATACAGTCCACCTACAATTGCACCAAAGGACGATCCAACCACCACATCCGGTACGATGCCATTGCGTTCGAGGGCGCGAAGCACACCGATTTGTGCGATCCCTCGTGCGCCGCCACCTGTGAGAACAAGTGCAATGCGCTGCTGCTGAGCAACAAGCGGCAGTGTCGTAAGGATGAATGCGATGGTAAGGAGTATGCGCACCTGAAACTATCCGCGTTGCTCGTGATATGCGTCCGACATTGCTCGCCAGAGCGCTTCGAATCGATCTTCTTGCGCATTACGATCTTCAACTGCTTGTACGGCGATAGGCTTTGTGCCTTCATGTGTGAAGATGTCGTCGCACCGGCCTTGATCGACTGCCGCGATAATGATCTGCGCGCACTCATCGGCCGTCATCATCCGCGACAGGGGAGCGAGCTCAATGCCATGGTCCTGTGCGATGCGTCGGCTCTTTGGGATTGCAGCGCCATAGAGCGCTCCGATTGATCCGCCTTCTGTGACGTCAGCCCATTCGGTGAGAATGCCTGCTGGGCATACGCATGTTGCATTGATACCGCTGCCGACGAGTTCTGTGCGAAGAGCGGCGATGAAGCCCACGACTGCGTGTTTTGCTGCAACGTAGGCTGCATTAAACGGATGTCCATAGCGTCCGGCCACACTCGAGATTGCCACGATATGCCCACGTCCGCGTGTGCGCATCGATGGTAGTGCGGCACGTGTGCACCAGAACACAGCGTCCATGTTGATTGCGAAGATGTCGCGCCACTGTGATGTCGGTGTGTCTTCTACCGATGCCATGTTGCCACGTCCAGCGTTGGCGAGGAGCACATCTATGCCGCCAAAGGTTGCGATGGTCTCGTCGATCACGCGCTGACATTCCTCTTCTCGGGCGACATCTGCAACGATTACATGCGGAGTGCCTCCAGCTTCACGTACCCGCTTGGCAACCTCGTTGAGACGATCAGCACGGCGAGCAGCAAGAACAATTGTTGCTCCGCGTTGAGCGTATTGTACAGCACAGGCTGCGCCAAGACCCGACGATGCGCCGGTGATACAGATGACAGATGTTGCATCAATGACCATATGGGGTACGTTCCTGTGTCGTGTGCAGATGGTGTGAATCAGAGAATTCGGAAGGTGGTATACCGACGCGCATCGCTAAGGTCGTTGCACGTTACCGACGTTACGTTAGCGTGCTGAGGTCCGAGTCGCAGAAGCGTCTCAAACTCGGTCAAACTCTGGACATCCCCCTGCGCCATGCACTCAACTACGCCGTCTTCGAGATTCATTGTGAATCCCCGCAGATCAAGGCGGTGAGCGTGATGGAGGGCGAACCGACGGAATCCAACGCCCTGCACGGTGCCATCAATGAGAAACTGAACTGTTGGCATGATCACAACTCCTTATGGACAAGGGTCGTGGTCGCTTGTGCAGTTGGTGTTATCAGAATGTCTTGAAGTGATACGTGTTGTGGACGGCTCGCTACAAACAATGCGCATTGGGCAACGTCGTGTCCGGTAAGGGGCTCGTACCCCTTGTATACAGTCGCCGCACGCTGCGTGTCGCCGTGGAAGCGGACGTCGCTGAACTCGGTTTCGACAAGACCCGGATCGATGTTGCATACGCGGACGCCGGTTCCGCTGACGTCGATCTGGAGCGAATCAGACAGCATCTTGACGGCCGCCTTGGTTGCCGAGTAGACATTGCCACCGCGATACGCTTGACGTCCAGCGATCGACGCGATGTTGATCACCGTCCCAAGGCCGCGCGCGACCATGTTAGGCAGGAACTGACGTGTGACGTAGAGCAAACCCTTGATGTTCGTGTCGATCATCTCCTCCCAGTCGCTATGAAGTCCTTCATGCAACGGGTCGAGTCCGCGGGAAAGCCCAGCGTTATTGATCAGCACATCCGGCGCTTGTTCTTCGGCACGCAGCGCTGCAACAGCTGCGGCCACGGCATCCTTATCGCGGACATCAACGACCTGCGTTGTTACGGTAACGCCATGCGCTGCGCGCAGCCCCTGGGCAATCTCCGCTAGGCGGTCGGCACGACGTGCCCAGAGTACCAGGTTCGCGCCTGCTTGGGCAAAAACCTCGGCACATGCCAGACCAATTCCTGACGATGCGCCCGTAATAACTACGATAGAGTTCTTCATTGCGGTAAATTTACCAAATGCATACCACGCCCCCTCTATCGACCGAGCCACTGAAGTTCGCGCTTCCAACGATTCACCACGATCAGCTCGATAACGGCACACCGCTGCACTGCATCTTCGATCCTACGGAAGATCTGGTAACAGTGACCATGGCGCTATCAACGGGATCGATTCACGACGGGATACCGGGCGAAACCTCGGTGACCGCGCAGATGCTTAATCGCGGAACGTTGCGGCTAGATGCTGCGCAGTTTGCGGAAGAAGTTGAGCGGCGTGGTTGCAACCTGCGCACCGTTGGCGATACAGATGCCTGCAGCTTGCAAGCGTCGGGTTTGCGCGAATGGTTCGATGATCTTGTCGACCTCGCTTCGGAAGCACTCACACAACCGAGATTCGATGCTGCCGAACTCGATACATTACGTCGAAGGATCATCGCCGACATGATGGTAGATCTCGTCGATGTTGAGTGGCTCGCTGCGCGTGCCTGTGCTGCACGCGCCTACGACGGACACCCCTATGCGCGTCCACGGAACGGAACACCGGCGACACTCCGGACGCTGACACGTGAACACTTGGTCGCAGTACACGAGCGTATGATGCATGCACCGCGACACATCATCGTGGCAGGACCAATCCCGCCGGATGTTGCGCGCGAGAAACTCAATCGTGCACTTGGTTCGTTGCCAAATCATACAGCATACCATCGCCTGGATCGCGCGGTACTGCGTCCGCGTAGCGGCGTGCTTGCCCTTAAAGATGACGCTGTGCAGACTGCGTTTCGGGTTGCGCTTCCCTCTACGGCGTTTGCCTCTGATGACTATGCTGCAGTTCAGATCTGCACAGGTGTTCTCGGCGGATACACACTGGCGCGCCTCTTTACGATTCTTCGCGAGACAAAGGGGTATACCTATGGCGCCTACGCCTTTGGTGATGTACGGCCGCATGGAAGCACGATCGGTGTAACAACAAGTGTTGGCAATGAATTCACGTACGATACAATGCAGGTGATCGCAACAGAGATTGAGCGCATGGGAACGCAGCGCATCGATGATGAAGAGTTTTCGAATGCACAGCAGCATGTGCTTGGATCGTTTGCGCGTTCGAATGAAACACCGCAGCAAACGGCTGGATTGGTATGGAGCATGATTCATCATCAAGTGCCGATGTCCTTCTATAACACCTACGTTGAACGTCTCCAGCGTCTCACGCCAGATGACGTCCGCGAAGCGCAGCGCACATACTTCACACGTGATGCGTGGGTGGTTGGACTCGCCGGACGTGAGGATGTGATTCGACCAGCGATCGACGGCATGGTCGACACGGTTGAGGTGTGGACACCCGAAGGCTACGCATGAGCATTCAGATCGGCATCGCGCTCGTAATCCTCGTCGGAGCTATTGAGCTGATCCGTCGTGGCATCGATGTGCGGTTCGTGCTGATCGTTGCAGGTGTGCTCATTGCATCACTTGCCGGAACGCCCGGTGTTGTGCTTGACGCATTCCAAAAATCTCTCGGCAAGGCCGATGTCATTGGTCCGATCTGTACGGCAATGGGGTTCGCCTATGTGCTCAAGGCCACGGGCTGTGATGCCGACATGGTGCGGCTGTTGGCACGTCCACTGCATGCGATGCGACGCTATCGCTGGGTACTGGTGCCCGGAGGATGCATCATCGGGTTTGTCGCCAACATGGCAATTACGAGTCAGACCGCTGCAGCTGCAGCCGTCGGACCCATCTTGATACCGTTGCTGCTTGCAGCGGGCTTCTCGCCCCTTGCCGCAGCGGGCACCGTAGTGGTTGGTACAAGCGCAGGTGGTGATCTCTTCAATCCCGGTGAGTCAGAAATCATCAACCTCATGGCCGGACTCAACCAGGGGGCTGGCAGTGCGCTCACGCCGGGTGATGTTGTTGCTGCAATTGCTACGCCCAACGTGATGTCGCTGCTTATTGCAACTGCTGTGATCACTGTGATGGTGATGACGCGTGCGTCATTGCGCGCACCCATGAGCGACGGCGATGTGCCCGCGCTCGAGCCGTTGACTCGTCGGAGCATCCTGCGTGGCATGCTGCCGCCGATTCCTGTGGTCACATTGCTTGCCGTGCAGCCGCAGCTCGGACTGCTTCCGTCATGGATTACCTCGCAGCACATTCACGTGTCATCGGTGATGCTGGCGTGCTCATTGCTTGTGGTGGTCGTAACGATTGCTTCGCGTGATACCGTGGGAACACATATCAGTGCGCTCACGCGAACATTCTTCGACGGCATGGGGTATGCGTTCGCAACGGTGATATCGCTCATCATTGCGGCAGACTGTGTGATCGAAGGATTGACAGCGATCGGACTTGTTGATGCGCTCGCGACGGTGCTTGTGTCGAATCCGCTTGTTGCAACCATCGGGAGTCCGATCGGCACCGCGTCGCTTGCAGTTGTGAGCGGCTCCGGAACAGCGCCCACATTGATGTTCGCCAAGGGCGTACTGCCGAGTCTAGCGGCATCGATGCCGATCGACTACGCACTGCGTATGGCCGCGGTTGTTGGCATTGCTTCAGGTGTTGGCCGCAGTATGTCGCCCGTTGCAGCCGTAACGGTCTTTACAGCTGCGCTCTCCCACGTCGACCCAGTGCGCCTTGCGCTGGTCACCATGTGGCCAATGCTCGCGTCACTTATAGCGCTGGTGGTGTACGGACTCGTATTTTCGTGACTATGCATTTGATCTACGCTGATTACGCCGCAACGACCCCAGTCGACCCACGAGTGGTCGAGGCGATTACACCGACATTGACCGAGGTATACTACAACGCATCCAGCGCTCACCTTGGTGGGATGATGGCGAATGCGCTCGTAGCTAAAGCTCGTAAGCGATGTGCAGCGCCGATTGGTGCGCAACCCGACGAGATCGTGTTTACATCGGGTGCGACAGAGTCGATCAACCTCGCAATTCAAGGTCTGGCTACACTCAAGCAGCTGCAGCGTCCGGATGCACGCCGCCGCATTATCTCTGTGCGCTCAGAGCACTCAGCCGTGCGCGACGCGGTCGCGCGCTGCGCAGAGCTGGACTACGATGAGCAGTGGGTATCGGTAGATCATCAGGGACGCGTAGATCTTGAGCACCTGGCGCGACTCTGCACGCCGGATACGTTGTTGGTGTCGGTGATGATGGTCAACAACGAAACAGGCGTGATACAAGACATCGTTGCGATCAGTGCGATCGCACATGCAGCGGGCGCAGTGATGATGTCGGATGCAACGCAGGCCTATGGTAAGATGCCGGTGAATGTCCACGAACTCGGAATCGACTTAATGCCATGGAGTGGACACAAGATCTACGGTCCGAAGGGCATTGGAGCACTCTACGTGCGCGGAGGTGGCGAACACGCTGTAACGCTCGAGCCAATGGTGGTAGGGGGCGGACAAGAGCGTGGCGTGCGCAGTGGAACGATGAATGTGACAGGTATCGTTGGACTCGGTGCGGCGTCGGAGATCTCATGTGCCGATCTTGAGTCCGATGCTCCGCGCATTCGCGCATTGCGTGAGCGATTCGAGGTTGCCTTGCGCACGCTCGATGGTGTCGAGATCTGCGGAGATGGTGCTCCGCGTGGATACAACATCACAAACGTCGTTTTTCACACGGCTCGTGTTGGTGATGTCCTCGCAGGGATACCTGACGTATGTTGCAGTCGCGGTAGCGCATGCCACGGCGCATCAACATCGCCTTCGGCTGCACTCCTTGCAATGGGCTTCAGCGAGGCGGCCGCAGGCAACGCCGCTCGCTTTTCCTTCGGTCGATTTACAACAGAAGCAGACGTTGATCGCCTGATAGCTGGAATCACGCAGACCTATGCAGGTCTGCAATCACACACCTAAGAACCTACCGTTGTCATGACTGATACAGCACGTGTCGAAGATCTCTCCAACCGGATCGGTACGGCAACCGCCGAGATCGCAAAGGTTATCGTTGGACAGACGGATGTTGTCGAGCAACTCCTGATTGCACTCTTCGCCCGCGGACACTGTCTGCTGGTCGGTGTGCCGGGTCTTGCCAAGACATTGCTCATTCGCACGGTGGCTGACTCCATGGACCTGACCTTCTCGCGCGTGCAGTTCACGCCCGATCTGATGCCGGGCGACATTACCGGTACCGAAGTGATCGAAGAGAACAGAACCACCGGCCAAAAAGCATTTCGCTTTATCAAGGGGCCAATCTTTGCCAACATCGTGCTGGCCGACGAAATCAACCGCACGCCGCCAAAGACGCAAGCTGCTCTGCTCGAAGCCATGCAGGAGTATTCCGTAACCGCCTCGGGTACAACGTATCGTCTCGAAGAGCCGTTCTTCGTGCTCGCTACACAGAACCCAATCGAACAAGAGGGTACGTACCCGCTTCCAGAAGCACAGCTCGACCGTTTCATGTTCAACTTGCTTCTGGATTACCCATCGCACGATGAAGAAGTCACCGTTGTGAAGACCACAACATCGAGCACTGTTGCATCGATCGCAAAGGTGATGAACGCTGCCGACATCCTTGGCTTCCAAGAGCTTGTGCGTCGCATCCCGGTTGCCGACAACGTGATTGAGCATGCAGTGTCGCTTGTGCGCTCTACACGCCCCGTGACAAGCACCGTGAAGGTTGTGAAAGACTTCGTGAGCTACGGTGCCGGACCTCGCGCATCGCAGTATTTGGTGCTCGGCGCCAAGAGCCGTGCCGCATTGCAGGGTCGCTTTACACCAAGCATCGACGACGTCAACGCTGTTGCGCTCAGCGTGCTTCGCCACCGCCTCGTCACCAACTTCAGTGCCGAAGCCGAAGGCGTAAGCGTTGATACGATTATTCGCGAGCTGTTGAAGAGCTGAGAAGTGATGCGCCCCTGCGGTGGCGCTAAATAGCCGTACCTTTGCACATGGGTTTTGTAGCTATCGTTGGCCGACCGAACGTCGGCAAGTCCACATTGTTCAATCGTATCATCGAGGAACGCCACGCAATCGTCGAGGGCGAGCCTG
>CAMCXP010000042.1 GCA_945883395.1 Melioribacter roseus P3M-2 | reverse complement strand
GTCCGTACGTAACGGCTATCGCATCAATCTGTTCCATCGTGCGAGAGGCCTCGGCGAGCGCGGCACGCACGATCGGACCAATTCCGTGCACATGTTCACGCGAAGCGAGCTCCGGTACGATACCACCGTAGAGGTTATGAACGTCCTGCGACGACACAACGTTGCTTAGCACGTCGTTACCGCAGACAACAGCAGCGGCTGTGTCATCGCATGATGTTTCGATAGCAAGAATGGTTAGCGGATGCGCTTCCACAGGAGTCCCAAGGCTGTGCCTATACTGCGTTCGCGATTGATGCGACGATCGTTACCGAATTGAAACATATGCGCCTCTGTAGCGCTTGGTCCCGCAAGTGAGATCCACACCGTACCCACAGGCTTTTCTACACTACCGCCGGTTGGACCAGCAACACCGGTGATGCCGATTGCATAGGTGGTGCCAAAGCGTGCACGCGCACCGTCTGCAAGCGCACATGCCACAGGTTCACTCACGGCTCCATGTTGTTCAATCAGTGCTGCATCAACACCAAGCTGGGCGATCTTACTCTCGTTGCTATAGGCAAGTACTCCCCCGATAAACCATGCGCTGCACCCAGGCACGTCCGTAAGCGCTGCACCCAGAAGTCCACCCGTGCAGGACTCTGCAACCGCTATCGTCTCGCCGCGCTGCGCAAGCAGACGTCCAACCACTTCAGCAAGCGAGGTCTCACCTTCACCGTACACAAACCGTCCTGCTCGCTCTAGGATGTATGTTCGCAGCCGCTGTAGCTCGTGGTCATGCGCATCGGTAGTTGGTGCCGTTACACCAATGCGCATGCGAACGCCGAGGTAGTTCGGCAGAAACGCCAATGACGATGTTCCAAGGAATGCCTCTGGTTTACCGAGGAGATCAGCCAGTGTACTCTCGGCTACTCCAACAGTCATCATCGTGTGATACGTTGTCGTAGGCGCATGCTCGTGTTCAAGACCATCGACGAGCCATGGCAACACAGACTGCTCCATGATTGCCTTCATCTCGGTCGGTACACCCGGCAACACGATGATCGTCGTGCCCTCATGCTGGAACAACATTCCTGCAGCTGTTCCATGCGGGTTTGGAAGCACCGTCGCGCGCGATGGCATCAGAGCCTGACGTCGAGTACGCTCGGTGAGCTCACGACCGCGCTGACGCATCCACGACTCAAGATATGTCAGCCATTCGACCGACTCAACGAGTGCATCGCCTGTGTACGACGCGAGCACATCCTTTGTGATGTCGTCGTGCGTCGGCCCAAGTCCACCCGTTACAATGATCACATCGGAACTCAGCCGCAGACGATCGAGGGTTGCACCAATATGCGTAGCCTCATCTGCAATGGTCACATGCTCGCGCACGTTGCAGCCGCATGACGTGCAGGCAGCTGCTATCCACGATGCATTGGTATTGATGACTTGTCCAATCCGGACTTCATCACCGATGGCACAGAGTGCGACGTTCATGGCAGGTCTTCCAAAAAAAAAGCCCCGATGAAGATCGGGGCTTTCGATTACGACAGCTTTTGACGAATCTTCTTCTCGCTCATACCACGCAGGTAATAGAGCTTCGCGCGACGGACAGAACCTTCCTTCAACACTTGCATCGATTGGATGATCGGCGAGTGAATTGGGAAAATGCGCTCTACGCCAACGCCATTCGAGATCTTACGAACGCGAAACGTCTCGTTCATTCCGCTTCCACGGCGCGCGATTACAACACCTTGGAAGTTCTGAATACGTTCCTTTTCGCCTTCAACAACGCGCACAGCGATCTTCACTGTGTCACCCGGGCGGAATGAAGGAATCTCCGGCGAAAGATCGCCAGCCTTGGCCTTGCGCTGCTCGAATGCTTCGGCAGCCGCAATATCTTCGATGTTCTTGACCTTCGGATGCATGGTACCCTTGTTCAAACAAAAATTGCGTTGGGAATAGGACGGCAAAGATACGAGAAATCGCAGAATATATGCAACCCTATGCAGAGCAACAGGTTAAACATCGTTCACGGGGTGTCACTGCATCATTAGCGACGTTGCGTTGCGTTACGTAGCACAAGTGGACGCGGCGTGCCCTTCTTGCCAAGAGGCGTGAGCGTGAGCATGCCGTCGATACGATTGACCACATAGCTTCGCGGCTTACCCTGCGTTGACGAAAGCGTAAGGCGAAGTGTTGATGGATCAACGCGAAGCTCGTATGGAAACGTCTGTCCGTCGATCGTTGCAATCATTGCCTGCGTAAACTCGACAACCTTCCCACGTGGGTCGACCCAACGTCCCGAAACGATCGATGTGTTTATCATGCGTGACAGGATGAAGGCAGGATCGCTGTTCTTCGACGGCAGCTTTCCGAGTACGATAGGCTTCTTTTCGATGCTATCGAGTTCCGTTAACGCGATGTACGAGTTTTGACGTGAATCACTCGCAACCATCCATACAGGTGCTTCGTCGGTGCCGATGGCCCATTTCATCCCAACGTTTGGGACAACCGTGCGCAAGATCACTCCGCGCTCTTGGCGACCGATCGAGATCCCCACACGCAGATTTCCAGATGGATCTGTCGAGTCGATTGCAATGTAGAGCGGTTCACGCTCTGTCTTGGCAGCAACGGCCTGCTCGATTGATGACGTTTTGTGTAAGACATCGATAAAGGCACTATGGAACCACGTTCCATGGAACTCACCGTATGATGCACTACCGGACCCCGGCATCACCTGCGCGTGCGCAAAGCTCGTCAATAGCACCAGCGTGATACCGGCGAGGCGAACAACGAAACTCACAAGACGCTTCATCGAATCTTCGTCGCTATTGATTTTGCCTGAAGGAACAGCAGCAGATAA
Organism: Melioribacter roseus P3M-2; assembly: GCA_945883395.1. GTDB lineage: Bacteria > Bacteroidota > Ignavibacteria > Kapaibacteriales > Kapaibacteriaceae > UBA10438. The sequence goes on along the minus strand of CAMCXP010000042.1, from coordinate 13,356 downwards.
TCATGTCCGCCAGCCTTCGAATCAGTACCGCTCATATTGAATCCACCGAATGGATGTCCACCTACCATTGCGCCAGTACACTTGCGATTCAGATAGAGGTTGCCACAGTGGAACTCTTCCCGAGCTTGCGCCAGCTTCTTCTTGCTGTTCGTGTAGACAGCGCCCGTAAGACCATAGATCGTGTTGTTTGCAATATCCAGGGCGTTGTCGAAACTCTTCGCCTTACACACGGCGAGTACCGGACCGAAGATCTCTTCTTGCATGATGCGAGCCGTTGGCTTCACATTAACGATCACGGTAGGCTCGATATAGTACCCCTTGAGTCCAGCGACTTTCTTGCCCCCTGCAATGAGCTTACCTTCCTTTGCACCGATGTCGATATAGTCGAGAATGGACTTCTCGGCGCGAGCGCTCACAACTGGTCCCATCCGGATGTCATCCTTTGCATCACCGACGGAAATCTTATCAACTTCAACCTTGAGTTTTGCTACGAATTCGTCGTAGACGTGTGCATCAACGATAGCTCGGGAGCACGCAGAACACTTCTGACCTTGGAAACCGAAGGCTGCAGCGACGACACCTGCAACAGCTTCATCAACATTGCAGTCTGCATCAACGACTATGGCATCCTTGCCACCCATCTCAGCAACAACACGCTTTATCCAAATCTGTCCAGGTGCTGTCTTTGCTGCGAGCTCGTTGACATGCAGGCCAACCTGCATCGACCCTGTGAACGAAATGAATCTTGTCTTCGGATGTCCTACCAGAACATCACCAGCTTCAGCACCAGATGCAACGAGGAAGTTCAAAACGCCTGGTGGCAATCCAGCTTCCTTCATGATCTCGGTGAACAGCCACCCCATCATCGGCGAGTCGCTCGATGGCTTCAGGACGATGGCATTACCGGCAACGATGGCCGCTGACGACATTCCTGCCAAAATTGCAAATGGGAAGTTCCATGGTGGAATCACCACACCAACGCCGAGTGGGATATAAACGAGTTCGTTTGTTTCACCTGGTTGAGGGACGATTGGTTGTGGACCTGCCAATCGCAGTGCATCACGACCATAAAACTCGAGGAAGTCGATCGCTTCGCACGTGTCGCCATCGGCCTCGAGGTAGTTCTTCCCTACCTCGGAGATCATCCATGCGTTGATTTCAAGTCGACGACGGCGCATGATACTCGCCGCTTTGAACAGCACGGCAGCGCGTTTCTTCATCGGAACCGTCTTCCATTCTTCAAATGCCTTGAGCGCGGCCTTCATTGCCTTCTCTGCATCCTCGGCACCCGCCTTCTGGAAAATGCCTACCGTCTCGGATGTTGCCGATGGGTTAAGGCTGATGGTCTTTGCCTTGGTCGTTACCCGTTTGCCACCGATGATGTTCGGGTATTCCTTCCCAAAGGACTTGCGCACTGCATCGACAGCAGCGCGTTGTTTCGCGGCAATAGCCGGCTTTGTGAAATCAAGATATACTTCGTTGACAAACGCTTTCATGGAATCCTCATGTTAGAGACGGTCGCAAATTACGACGTGTTTGTCGTAGGTTGAGATTATCACAGGATGAATCGCGTATGATCGAGTCAATTATTGTCGTCTTGCAGCAACTACCGGCCGAAGGCATCCTAGCGATGGCCTTTCTCTTCGCATTTGTAGAGAACCTGTTTCCGCCAAGCCCAAGCGACGTTCTCCTTGTCGTACTGGGTACGCTGGTCGGCACAGAGGTCGTAGGATTTGTCCCGACACTGATTGCAGCCACCGGTGGCTCTGTGCTAGGATTTGCGGCTGCCTATGCATTAGGGGCTCGCTATGGCGAGCGCTTGGCTGACTCGCCACTGGTACCATTCATTACGCGCGATCTTATTGCTCGCGTTGAGTTGTGGTTCGCGAAGTACCACGGCTTGATCGTCCTTGGCAATCGTTTTCTTGCAGGAACGCGGGCGGTTGTATCGTTCGTTGCGGGAATCACACGACAGCCGTTTTTACGCACAGTAATCCTCTGTGCAATCAGCGCTGCGGCGTGGAATGCCATCCTGATCTATGGCGGATCAGCTGTTGGTGAGAACTGGCGAAACATCGATCGTTGGTTGTCGGTATATGGATGGGTCGTTACCGGACTGCTTGTTGTGGCTGGAATCATCTGGCACATCCGAAAACGACAACGGCGATCTCAGCATTGAGATCGCCGTGCAGGATGCCCAGTGTTGCGAACGGTATTACCCGTCGGTGTTTCCACCCCAGTCCACAAGCAGCGAGAAGCGCAGCGTGTTACCCAGCGGGTGGTTCTGTTCGACCGTGATGTAGTAACTGAAGTCGAGCTTAAACACATCGTAGCGAACGCCGGCACCGAGCGTGAAGTACTCACGAGCACCAGCAGCTGCAGGCTCTGTGAAGTAGCCACCGCGAAGTGCTACAATGCGGTCGTAGATGTATTCCATACCGACGCCTGTTTCAATGCCACCGCGACCCCATGCTGTGACAAACGACTTCGGAATTGGATCCGAGCTCAGTGAGTCGCGCTTGACGAGCAGCTTCATAAAATCAGCCGTGATCGTAAGATCGTTGAACTCATCTTCAACAAGCTTCACCGCAGCACCAAGGCGCAGGTTCGTCGGGAGCGGATCGGATTCCTTATCGTAGGTCATCTTTGGACCAACGTTCTGAAGATTCACGCCGAGTCGAATCGTGTTGTCGAGGTTAGCACCAAACATCGATAGCTTCGAAGGTGTCCAGAGAAAACCAAGATCGAATGCTGCCGATACACCTGTACCTGCACCTGACCCCCCGACGCTTGCCGGGGCGAGGTTCGACTGGATGTACTTTACTTGAACACCAGCACCGAGATCGGGTGCGATCTCTGTACCGTATGAAATTCCGAGGCAAAACTCATTTGAACGAAACTTGCCAAGCGCTTGGCCATTCTCGTTGGTCTTGGTGAACTCACCGAGGTTCATAAAGATGAACGTACCGGCAAGTGTACCGCCAATTGCATCGACATACGTACCGTAGGTACCGTAGGAATAGAAGAGGTCGGCATTGAATTGCGGAAGCCACTTCGAGTAGCTCAAGGCCACCTGATTTGACTCTTTCATAAATGCCAAACCGCCCGGGTTCCAAAACACGGCGTTGATATCGTCTGCTATCGCCGTTCCGATATCACCCATGCCACTGGCACGAGCATCGGGGCTTATCAGCAAGAATGGAACTGCAGCGCCCCCTGCCTGACCGTACATTGAGGTCACTGACAGAAGCACAGTGCATACGAGAATTCCGCAGGTGCGGAGTAGCGTCATGGTCTCTCCTTAGCTCGCAATGAAGAACAAAGTTAGCGAATGAGGGTAAGTTTACCGCTTACGAAGCTGGTTGCACCTTGGTCGGTGGTCAACCGGACAACCGCCTGATACGTTCCAGTTGGGAGGTATGATCCTTGAGCGTCGCGTCCCTCCCAATCGACATCGGCTGTTTGCATGTCGACGATACGCATTGCGCGCTCGCTGACAAGTCGACCCTCCATATCGTACACGAAAAGGTCAGCCGTAAATGGCAGCTGGCTTGCGTGCACAAAGCGAACAGTTGTCCGCGCTGCGAAAGGATTGGGGAAGTTGAACAGGCCTTCAGCGACAATCGATGGGTTCGATGAAGTGATGCGGAATGTTGTTTGAGCCCAGCTCACATTGTTCAACACATCCCATGCACGCACCGTCACGGTGTGAAGTCCGTCACCAAGACCAAAGACCTGCTTCTGCACACTTCCGGCTCGACTATTCGTAATCGACGTAGCGAAGTATGGCGTAAGAACCTCCGTGCGCGCATCACGATCAAACGTTGCTTCGATATCGTGACCGATACCAACACCCGTAGTATTGATGCCCGTCGCATCCTCGAGGTCAACAATCAGAATGGGATCTTTCCGCACGATACTACCCGGCAGGAAGCTCCGCGAATCGAGATAGATCTGCATGTCCGGACCAATCGACTCGGGATCGACTACCGTCGTGACACCATCCACGGTAACCTTATCGGTGACGCCCATTGCAAATCGATCGTCCTTGCTTGCGGCATACCCGTAGAGTCCGGCCCGCTGTGATGAGAACGAAACATCTTTCGGCACAACGAATGTTGCGGTGAACGTACCATCGGCTACAACGAAGCCGCCGCGGCACAGCGCTGGACCAGGCTTAGTAAAAGTGTTGCTGGTTTGATGTACATCGTTGTCGATAATGGTGATCGTTCGGCTTCCATCTAGGAGTGAGAGTACAACATTCCCATTGAACGTATCATCGCGCAGAAGATCTCGTGCCGTAGCAATCTCTCCTTCCAGCGTCACCGTGCTCAGTGCAGCAATTGTTACGGGCTGCATTGAATCACTCAGAGCAACACCATTGATGGAGGTAAACCGCACGTGTTCCTCGGGAATCATCAACCGCATCGTCGGATCGCACAGTAAGTGAAATTTCTCGTCGTTGTTTGACGTGTACCGTTGCTTCACACGGTACATGCTCAGTCCTAACGTTGGGTAACGACCTTGCTCATCGCGTGTAAACAGCTGTGAGTAGAACTCTTCATTCAGTGCAGCGTTCGACAGTGAGAAGACGACGCGTGCTGCAGAGAACACACCAATTGCCCCACCGCTTTCCTTCAACAACAGCTCTTCGGCTCCCGACTGCATATCCGCCATGTCCCAGCGAGCAAAGTCGCAGGTTGCTGCGGTAAGGAAGAACGGCTTCGTTCCGTTCGTCATCATTTGTGGAGTTGTCTCGCGCACGAAGATCTGTTCGTGTGCCCATACACGTGGGTTGCCGTGTCCGATCCAATTCAGGATCAATGTTCCTGAGGTGTTGATCGTTGAGACCATGTCCTCGGTTGCTGTCGGCTTGCGGCGACCGCGCGCGACATTTTCTGTGGGATACTCTACCAGATAGATCTTCCGCGACTGGAATGCCTTCGGCACATAGCTCTTCGCTAGCGTCTCATTCTGGTTAAGGTGCATGGCTCCGTCAGATAAGCCATCTCCCTGCTGCCCATCATCGGCGATGAAGGTCACGCGCGTACGCCAGTCATCACGCGACGACGTGGTCTCGTAAGCCTTGATCTTGGCATGCATACGATCACCCATTGCATCGCTCGTCACAGGAATCCGACCAATGGCAAGATCTTGCTGACGGTCGTTACCATTGATGCGGACAAAGAAATCGTCTGTCGTGTATGTTGTCAACCCATAGTCTTCCCCGTCGGGATCAAGACTCTCATAGGGAGGAACCAGATTCTGTTGCGTCGACGACAAGTTCTTGTAGTCAAAATGTCCATCACCCCAGAGAAGGATTGCCGACGGTCGTGGCGTCCACGTGTCATAGGCCATGGCGATAAAGTCGCGAATCGCCGTTGGATCCTGCATGCCATAGGAGAACTCAGCATAGATCTCATCGGTCGTAACAACGCGCGCAGTCACCTCGCGGCGTGATGTTCGGTAGTCGGCATAGCGCTGAGCCGACCCCTTCAACGATGGATGCGTGATGATGAGCAGATCTGCGGCACGGGGCTCGCGGCGCAGTGCCGGAAATGCAACGCGTGTAAGTGATGGTTGAAGGGGCGACGACGAGATAAAGTAGCGGCGACGTGCAGCTGAATCGCATACCTCACGAATAGCGAATACGCCACCAATGGATGATGCGTTTTCGACGAACACGGGACGTGATGGATCAGTTACGTCCAACCCGAACACATCCTGTCCGAATCCGTTGACAGCATACTCATGTGTTCCTGAGCGAGCTACGCTCCAAAACCCGAAGACTCCTGCATCAGCCTGTAACTGTCGAGGATAGTTTACTTCAAGCCAGTCGAGCATGCCTGATGCAGCTCGATCCGAGCTTGCATAGGCAAAGCGGACAACACTACGTCCGTCTGCAGACATCTGTTGTGCGTTGATCGTTGCCTTCCCCACCGCGGTGAACGCGTCCATGTACTTCGGAACAGCACGCAGCGTGGTCTGTCCGAGCGTCACACCATTCTCAGATATCGAAACACTACCCGGAGCGGTCGAACGATGCGCGACGACATAGTTGTATTCAACCGTGCCTGTTCGAACTAGACCAGGCAGCACCGATTGGTAGACACTCGAGCCGACGCTCTCGATAGAACGTCCGTACCAGCGGCGACCAGATCCAGAGGCATACGGACTCTGGAGTTCATCCTCAATCGCAACCAGTCCGGTTACAACAGATGGAGCGACGTCAGTGGTGCCGCGCGACGATGACCGAACCTCTGCGCGCAGACCCTGTGAGCCGCCAACGCCGATGTAGTAGCCTGCTTCGCGTGCGTAGTGGTGGATATAATGGCGAATCCCCGCCGGTGTTTGTTTCCAGCCCAGCGTACTCTGCGCGTAGAAGAGTACTTCGCGGATACTTCCATCTGCATTCGTACGAACGAGAATTGGCTGTTCGCGGAGCATGTTCGACCGCGCTGAATCTACCTGTTCGGGAAGTTCAACGCCGCCCCGACCGAAGACCTTTATCGTTGACGCACTGCCCGCGTCTGTTGGAATGCCTGCCAGCCGCAACTGCTCGGCAGTTAGACGGTAGAGTCCCTCCCTGTCGATCGTCATCCGAAAAAGATCGGTGAAGTCATCAGATTGGATTTGCTCATGCGGCTTGGCACGAGGTGAGCGCACGGCGGCCGTCCACGGTGCTCGTGGATTGATCACGTCGAGATTCGCCGGAGCGCTGCTCGCCGTCTGTGTCGCAGCTCCGTCAAGCAGCATGCGGACATTCGCCGATGTTGTCAGTGTTGTTATGCCAGCTGCCGACCGTGATGCAACAACGATCGATACGCGTGCGATATGCCGATCTCCGGCAATTCCCAGGTAGGCAGCGCGCCAACGTCCGTTCACCAATGGCTCGGATCCACGCCAGTAGATTGGGTCTTGCAGTTGCACAGAGAATGGAAGAGCCTGTTGCAGCTCAGTTGCATTGACCGAAGCTCGATCGATCCGAAACGCTGTAGGTCCGGGAACAATCACATCGAGATCGACCACCCATTGCACGTCCGTGCCTGATGGCGAAATGCGAATCTGTGCACCGTCGATCGATGGAGTGATTGCCTTGCTTCCGTCACTGGTCGTTACCGTGTCCCACGAGCGGATGTTTGGTACGTAGGAGAAACTCACAGCAACTGGCGTGCGCTCGTGAACAACGACACCCTTCGGCAAACGAGCTGTTCCCGTAATGACGCCCGAAAGAGCAAGGAGAGCTACAATTCCCCATCGAAAAGCCAAGTAGTTCCGCATGCAAGAGTAATACGTTGATGAGAGGAGACGATGGCGCAACTGATGTACAGACGCTCGGGGCCGCTCGTATTGTACTGATGGCGAGGAAAAAGTTACCGCAAAAAAAAATGCCTCGCCATCAGGGGGGAATGAGATGGCAAGGCATGCAGCATAAAGAGGAAGTGACGACTCGCGTCGTCGAGCGGGAAACGAGACTCGAACTCGCGACCCCAACCTTGGCAAGGTTGTGCTCTACCAACTGAGCTATTCCCGCTTGTTGGTCGCACAAAAGTACGCGTCATGGCTACGTGTGTCAAACCCTTTTTTGCTGTGTCCTCGTAACCCCTCACGATTGAACGAGCTTAGCACTGTCCACAGGGTTATCCACAGGGTGTGAATCTGCCTCATTTTGCATCAAACGCCCATTTTTCAGGTGTTTCACGACAATTCCACGTAGAAACCACCGCATACACGAGGAGTGTAACACTTTTTAAATCAACGCGTTACGGGATATGTCGGAACATCTGCATGAAGCAGTCCGAGCATGGCATCAGCGATGTGCCCCTTAAGCCAGGACATCGAAGGAACGGCTGCCAGTTCCCTTTCAAATGATGTCACACCACGCTCACGAATGCCACAAGGCACAATCGCATCGAAGAGGCTGAGGTCATTCGTCACATTGAGCGCAAAGCCGTGAGATGTCACCCAGCGGCTGCAATGAATGCCTATAGCGCAGATTTTCCGTGTCTCACCTATCCACACACCTGTGAGGCCTTCAACGCGCTGTGCGTTCAACCCTGCGCTTGCTAGGCTATCGATAACGGACTGTTCGATCAGACGAAGGAACCAGTGAAGATCTTGGCGCGAGCGCGCAAGATGAAAAATCGGATATCCGACTAATTGACCGGGGTTGTGAACCGTGGCTTCTCCTCCGCGATTGATCGGTACTACGTCAATTCCTCTGGCAGCGAGCAGCTCTTCACTCATCAGCAGGCTTCCCTGCTGTGTGGTTCGTCCGAGGGTGACTACGGGAGGGTGCTCACAGAACACCAGTGTGTCGGGATGGTCTAAACGCAACACGGCGTCGGCAAGCTCTCGCTGCCGACGCCATGCGTCGTGAAAATCAATTGTACCCCAGTCCTGAACGATCATCGATTAAAAGTTCACACACTCATCATATGCGAGTGCTGCAGCCTCCATGATGGCTTCGCTAAGCGTTGGGTGAGCGTGGACGGTCTTGAAGATTGCTTGGCCGGTTGCACCAAGCGCCTTTGCAATACCCATCTCACCGATCATTTCCGTGACGTCTGGTCCGATCATGTGTGCACCCAGGACTTCGCCGTACTTCGCATCGAAGATGAGTTTTACAAATCCTTGTGCCTTACCGATGCCGTGCGCTTTACCATTGGCTGTGAATGGGAACTTGCCAACCTTGATCTCATAGCCAGCTTCCTTGGCCTTCTTTTCAGTCAGACCAATGCTTGCTACCTGTGGCTGACAGTATGTACAGCCTGGAATGTTTGCGTAATCGACGCCATCCGTGTGGTGCCCAGCGATATGCTCAGCAGCAACAATGCCTTCTGCAGATGCTTTGTGTGCAAGCCATGGTGCGCCTGCTACGTCGCCGATTGCGTAAATCGTTGGAACGTTTGTGCGGCAGAACTTGTCAACCTTGATCCAGCCACGCTCCATCTGGATGCCTGCGTTTTCGAGACCGATGTTCTCGATGTTGCCCTGCACACCAATCGCGTTCAATGCAAGATCTGCTGTGAGCGTTTCCTTCGTGCCGTCCTTCTTCTCGATAATGACTTCGACGCCCTTGCCCTTCTTCTTAGCTGAGAGAACCTTGGCTTCGGTAAGGATCTTCATGCCATCACGTTCAAACGTCTTGCGAAGCTCCTTTGAAACATCTTCGTCTTCCACAGGAAGGATACGGTCCAACATTTCGATAACCGTCACCTCGGAACCGAATGACTTGTAGAAGTATGCGAATTCAATACCAATCGCACCTGCACCCATGATGATCATGGACTTTGGCGTCTTTTGCTGAAGCATGGCCTCTGTTGATGTGAGGATATATTCACGATCAACATCAATACCTGGGATCTGACGTGGACGTGCACCGGTGGCAATCATGATTGTCTTTGCAGCAACCACGTCTGTCACAGCACCATTCTCGTCCTTGACTTCAACGGTTGTCGGATTCTTGATCGATCCCCATCCTTTGATCTGCGTGACCTTGTACTTCTTGAACAAGAACGCAACACCATTGCTCATTCGGTCGGCTACGCCACGCGAGCGTGAGATCACCTTCGGGAAGTCAACGTCAATATCCTTGAGTCCAAAACCATATTCTTCTGCATGCTTGAGGAAGTTCATGTACTCGGCATTCTTCAGGAGCGACTTCGAAGGAATGCATCCCCAGTTAAGACATACACCACCAAGGCGGTCGCGCTCAACGCAGGCAACCTTGAGTCCGAGTTGGGATGCGCGAATCGCTGCGACATATCCGCCTGGGCCTGAGCCTATTACGACTAGATCAAACGTGTGCTGGTTCATGGAATAGAATCAAGTAGTTGAGAAACGACGGAGTCAACCACAAAAATAGCACGGTTGTTCCAAACGAACGAGCCCCTTCCGTATTCGGGAAGGGGCTCGTGGTGTGATCTCATTATACTAGAGCTTAGCTCGTGTATTCAACCGCCTCGTGGATAAGCGGATCATTGATCGCAACAGCGTTGTTCTTTGCGTATTGACGCGCAGCTACAATCATGAAGACACCAGCGAAGAACGTCCAACCGGTAAACTCCTGCCACCCGAACACTAAATGTCCGTGAGCGTCTGGGATTGCATGATTGCTCACCGCAGGCATGATGATGTAGGCAAGGTCAAGGAAGTGCGACAGAAGAATGATAGCTGCTGCTGCGACGAGAACGCGTGTCTTGCGCTTTACATCCTGACGGAGAAGCACCATGAATGGCACAACGAAGTGCAGGATCACGAGTGCGACGCCAAAGTGCTCCCAGCCGTGCATGTTGCGTGTGGCAAAGTAAATCGTCTCTTCTGGAAGGTTCGCGTACCAAATAATAAAGTACTGGGAGAACGCGATGTATGACCAGAATACAGAGAACGCGAACATGAGCTTACCAAGGTCATGGAAATGCTCAGGTGTGATATACTCACGGAGGTGTCCATTGTTATACAGCGCCACGGTCATGATCGTCACAATGGCCAGTGCACCCACGAAGTGTCCGGCGAACGTATAGACACCCCAAATTGTCGAGAACCAATGTGGCTCAAGCGACATCAGGAGATCGAACGATGCGAATGTGATGCTGAGCGCGTAGACAAGCACCCAAGGAGCTGCACGCTTCCAGTTCTTCCGCGTCGGTGTGATATCCGAACCTGACGCATCCTGCTTTAGGGAATTGCCTACCACAAAACGGTGCATCCAGATCCAGAACATCGCATAGACAGCCATGCGGATCATGAATGCTGTGGAATTCAGATACGCTGCCTTCTTTTGGAGAATAACATCCTTCGCAGCGTCTGCATGCGACCACTCATAGATCGAGTGATGCGACATCAGATTGTAGATGATTGGGATGATACCAACAGCAAGGAATGGCACCATACCAGAGAAGTTCTCAGCAATACGGCGGATGGCCGAGCTCCACCCCGCGCGTGCGAGGAATTGAAGCGCTGAGAAGAATACCATGGTAACACTGATACCGGCAAAGAACCAAAAGCCGAGCAAGTAATCAGCAAAGAAGCGTTCCTGACCATTAAGCGCCAATACTGCTCCAAGACCAAGAGCCCCAAGTGCAGCGAGTACGGTACCAATCTTGTTCATCTTCCCGATAAGCGGGGTTGAACCGAGCGAGACATTTGACATTGTAGTGTTACTCCTGATCGCTATTTACTGAGCTTGAGTCGTTGGTGCTGCGGATGCTGTTCCTATTACGCCTTGTATGTGGCGCAGATAGCGAACAACAGCCCAGCGGTCAGTTGCATTCATCTTATCAGCATAGCTCGGCATCAGACCCTGACCTGCACTGATGATGTGAAAGATCCGTGCATTGGAATAACCCTTTGCTTGATCAGCCATGAGGCTTGGGATATTCTCCCAACGACGCTTTGTCATTTGCGATTTTTCGCTGTTACCATCGTAGTAGTGGCACGGCGAACAGAACGTATTGAAACGGTTCTGTCCACGAGCGAGCACAAACTCCGTTTCGGGTAGATTAGGATCGACATTTGCTGTTTCAGCGATGTCGATATCCCCCACGCCGAGCGTGTACGGCTCGGCTCCACGAGCTACTGTACCTTCGACCGGCTCACGAAGACTCTTGCGATCACTAAAGAAGGTGTTTCCCGATTGAGGAATTGCCTTAAACTGGAGATCCATGTTCGGATTGATTTCCACAGGTGGCTCTGTTGAGAACCACATGATCTTACCGGACAGTACCATCGCGACAAAACCTGCCGTGGCGAGTCCAATGAAAACCAGAATGATGTTGCGTGCGTTCATGCGATTTCGCTGTTGTTGTTCGTGATCATTCGGCCGTAGCGTGAACTAGGTGAACATGTGATGCGCCAAGACGTTGGAGCATCTCCGGTGTTCCCTCTGATGAGAAGCGATCATCATCTGAGTCGATCGTAACAACAAACGTGTCGTCTGTTGCCTTACGGAATGACTCGTCATGCTGATAGCGGTTGTACCATGTCGGCATACGACAAAGATGGAACAGTCCGATGACGGTCATCAATGCAGTTCCGAGAATCGACAATTCGAAGTCGATCGGCACAGAAAACTGCCAGTCGAAGAACCCCTTACCGCCGATGTTTAAGCGATAGTCAACAGCTCCTGTCCAATACTGCAGACCAATTGCAGAAGTAAATCCGCCCACCAACCCAGCAAACGACAGGTACGTGAGGATCGATCGCTTGACGCCCATTGCCTTGTCGAGGCCATGCACTGGATACGGAGTATGAATGTCCCAATTACGGAACCCGGCGTCGCGAAGTTTCTCGGCAGCATTCACAGTAGCTTCCACATCTGTGAACTCGCCGATGACGCCGACTGGTGTTGTGCTCATAACGTGACCAACCTGAATCGTTGTTTCGAAAGAGAAAGTTTAGTGGGCCGAGGCATCGGCATGGTGGTCGCCATGGTGATGCTTCGGCTGTGCGCCCGGCAGAATGCTCTTGATTTCCGCGATCGCAATCACCGGAACAAACTTTGCAAAGAGCAAGAAGAGCGAGAGGAAGATTCCAAACGTGCCGATGAAGATCGAAATTTCAACCCATGTAGGAGAGTAGTATCCCCACGATGCTGGCAAGAAGTCGTGGTGCAGAGTCGTAGCAATGATCGTGAATCGCTCGAACCACATGCCGATGTTGATGAAGATCGAGATCACAAACATCAGTGGAAGATTACGCCGAAGCTTCTTGAACCAGTACACCTGGGGCGAGATGACATTGCAGAGAACCATTGTCCAGTAAGCCCATGCATAGTCGCCCATCGCACGGTTGATGAAGATCCAACGTTCCCAGTCGCTGCCGGAATACCATGCGATGAACATTTCCATTGCATACGCATATCCAACCATCATACCCGTTGCGAGCATGATCTTATTCATATTCTCGAAATGTTTCATCGTGATGAACTGCTTGAGATCTAGGATCTCACGCGTAATCACCAACAGCGTCATCACCATTGCGAAGCCAGAGAAAATGGCACCGGCAACGAAGTACGGCGGGAAGATTGTGGTGTGCCAGCCCGGGAGAATACCCACAGTAAAGTCGAACGAAACCACCGAGTGCACCGACAACACGAGAGGTGTGGAGATACCGGCTAGGATCAGGTAGGCGATTTCATAGTGGTGCCAATGGCGCGTCGACCCAGTCCAGCCAAGCGACAGAATACCATAGACCTTCTTAGCGATATCGCTCTTGACATAATTACGAAGCGTGGCAAGGTCCGGAATCAAACCAACAAACCAGAAGAGTGCAGACACCGTGAAGTACGTGTTCACAGCGAAAACGTCCCATGCGAGCGGTGAACGGAAGTTGATCCACATCTGCATCTGATTC
>CAMCXP010000041.1 GCA_945883395.1 Melioribacter roseus P3M-2 | reverse complement strand
GGAAGAGCGCATCAAGCGCTTCGCCTACAGCTGTGCGGTGATCCGCGGGATAATCCGGTGGCTCAGGCTTTGCAAATGGTCCGGCATGCACAGCAACCAACGCAACACGTCCTGGGTTCTTGGTGTAGACGTCCTTGGCTACATCAGCTGCGGCAGGACAGTTTACACAGGTATGACCTGTGTAGTCTTCAAGAAGCACGTTCTGAAGTCCGCCCGTACGTGCGACGATTGTTGATGTGTCCTTGAGAACAGTATCAATGGGAGCTTCAGGGTTCTTCTCGTATGGTGCGTCAACCACATCACACGATGTGAGCACAAGAAGCGTGGCGAGAGCAAGAGTGATGATGTGCTTCATGGTGGTCGAGAGTGCTCTTAGAACGAATATGTTACGTTGAGTGTCATGCCATTCGATGCTGGCACCGGACGGCAGATGCCACCAACACAGAGGATACCTCCGCGTACGCGTCCGTATCCAGCTTGTAGTCGGAGAGGACCAGCGTTGTAGGCCATGGATACGTTTGGATAATGGACACGACGAAACTCGACGCTGTTGCCGTAGTTGTACTCGTTGAATACGGTCATAATCCAATGCGGCGCCATGGAGTACTCAACAAGCGCCATTACCCAGTCGCCATTTTGAATGGCTTCCTTCTTGCCATTAGCAGTGCCGGCCGACATGTACTGAAACTCTGTGCGAAGACTCGATGTCTTCGAAAGCTTCCACCAGAGCTCGACGACTGCAAAGTGTACGTCGATGGTTCCATACAACGTTTCGAACGCTGGCGCTTTCCCTTCAATCACGTCCTGATCATACGCGAGGTTGATGTACGCTGCCGTGACCTTGAAGTCACGACCGAACTTACGTGTGACTTCAACGTTCACGTCGCGATAGTACGTGCGAGGCGACCAGAGGAATGCTGCGTCGTAGGTGAACGGACCCGTGCGTGTTGTGTCGAGCGCGTGAATGACCGACGCATTCAACGTTACCATCGTCTCGTCCGAACCGAGGAACGAGTTCTTCGGAATGGTGAACGACACATCACCCTGCAGACCAAACTCACCCGTCGGCTGTGTCGCATATGGATACAGCGTAACCAACCGCCACGTATGCTGCTTTGTAAGCGCTGGGAGATAGTTCACCTGTTGTGGCAAACCATTCGCCGTGCGATCACTCCGGAAGTCCATGTTGTCGATACGCTTCGCAGCAAGGTTCACACCAATGCCAGATGCAGCGTACGAAGCGTTCATGTAGAGCGCATCGCCAGGGTTGAACGACGAACCGTTTACAGCACTCGGGTCGTTGATCTTGTACGCATACTCAAGATCCAGCGAGAAGTCCGAAAGCATCATGTTCGCACGCGTCGACCATGCGAGGACATTTTCCGGGATCTTGAGAATGTCTTGGTCGTCTGATTGAAAGCGGCTTACAACACTCGCGCCGAGATTCAACTGCATGTCGCTTGGGAGGAAGTCACCCGTGAGCGCTTTCACATCAATCGCAGCGTCGCCACCACGCATGATACCGACGCTCATGTCCCAGAATGCACGCTGACGTCCGAGGAAGCCGGTGAACTTCAATCCATCCGTCGGCATGAACTTCATACGAAGTCCATCAATCGAGTTGTCAAAGCCAAGGTTGCGCTCTTCATATGTGCGCAAGATCATGCCGCTTCCGAACTGCTCGTAGAAGTTGCCAGCGGTTACCTCGAACAAGTCATCGGTGTATGTCGCAAACCGATAGGCTATGCCAACACCTGTGCGGTTTCCTGTACTTGCATAGCGTGGATCAATACCAAGCAACGGACCCTGGTACGATTCGAAACGCATTCCGGCAGAGAACTTGCCGCGTGTGAACGTCAGATTCAGAAACGTGTTCGAGAGAATCTTCTCTGGAACATCCGGAGCATTGATCGTTGTGTCCGCCATGTAATACTGCGCGTCGGTCTGCAGCGATCCATTGATCGTGCCCACGTCCTGTATCTCGATCCCTTGAGCGAAACCCGTCAGTGCAGAACAGAGAAGCGCTGAAAGCGCCATCATCGAGAACTTCATGGATCGTTATTCCTTCCCAGAGAGCTTCTTCAACAGCTCTTCGAGCTCTTCTTCATCGCCCGGGGTATACGCAGCATGTGAAAACACCACCTTGCCGTTCATGATGATGAAGGTGTGTGGCACGTTGTTGACGTTCATGGCACGCTTGAAATCCTGGTTGATGTCGAGCAACACGTCGTATTGCCAGTTGCGCGACTTGATAAACGGTGCAACTTTCTGCGCGTTGCGTGAGTCATCGATCGACACCGCGATGAGTTTTGCACCGTACTTCGTCTTCCATTCGTCAAAAAGACCGTGGTACGTCTGGAGTTCCTGGATACACGGCTTACACCATGTGGCCCAGAAACTCACGATTACAGGCCCTCTGTGCTGGGTGATTTCTGCCGTATTAACCATGTCACCCGTCACAGACTTGATCTTGACGGTCGGAATCGTTGTCGATGGGGTCGCTTCCTGTCCAACGAGGGTAACAAATGCCAAGCAGAGAAGGGCAAGCAACGCCAAGAGATGTCGTGTCACGAGATGTTCCGTAGGAGTGTTAGGTTTGTAGATTACGCCACAGTAACCGGTCGACAAATTATGAAAACTCAAGTACTTGCACTGATTCTGGGCATTGCGTTCTCCGTCACTGCGCAATCCCAAACCTTCACCATCGACTGGGCGAAGCCAAACCCAATCAAGGGCACTCCCGACGGTGGGACGGTAAAGCGCGACGGAACGGTTCGTAACCTCAACGAGACGCCAAAAGAGCTGTACTTCTCCTACGATCTGACAGACATGTCTATCGACCACACAGCACAGCTTTGCATGAATCTCTGCTGGGCACTCTTCCCGGGTCCGGGCGACGATCCCTTTGAGCGTGAAGGTCAAATCCTGACTGCCAACGGTACGCTGCCGATTTATGTCGACCTCAGCCCACGTGGTGCAGAAGGGGCAAGCACTGTACGCGTTGTTCTCTTCGACAAGACAGTCCAAGCTGAGCGTCTGAGCTTCGACGTCGTGTTCCAGATCTCACCATCAAGCAGCGTGGTTGATGCCCAAACCGTTGGGGTTACGGTAAGCCCCCTGCCAGCAGTTGATCAGCTCACGCTTCGCGGTGATGCGATCACGTCGGTGTCAACACTCGGACTGTACGATGCTTCGGGTTCACTCGTTCGTTCGTTCGCAACGCCATCATCAAGCATCGCCACACTGCCAACGTCGGGTCTTGCAAACGGTACCTACCGCCTTGTGATGCGCACGGCATCAGGCGACGTCGTTGGTGCACCGGTTGTGATCACACGCTAAGCATCGATCGATGATCTCTCGAGACGCAATCATCGCTGCCGCACTTGGGTGCTGTGTTGCGGTTCTCTATCTCCTTACAGCAGCTCCCGGTGTGCAATACACCGACAGCGGTGAGCTGGCCGCGGCATGCACAACGTTCGGCGTTGCGCACCCAACAGGCTATCCCCTGTTCACGTTGCTTGGTCATGCGTGGTCGTTGCTGCCGTGGTCGTCGCCAATTGCTGGACTGAACATACTTGCCGCTCTGCTGGTAGCTTCTGGCGTTGCCCTTACCTACCTCGTTGCGCGCGTGCTGGTTGCGCGCGTCGCACCTATACGTGATACACGTGCACATGATCTTGTTGCAGCAGGCACAGCGCTGCTCGTAGGCTGCAGCGCTACGGTATGGGCGCAGGCGACATCGATTGAGGTGTATGCACTGAACTTCGTGCTGCTTGCCGGCACACTCTATGCAACGCTCAGGAGTATTGAGTCAGACAACCACCATCGCTGGACAATGCTCGCCGGATTGATGTTCGGTTTGATGCTGACGAATCACGTGTCGTCTGTTACACTTGCACCGGGCTTTGTGCTGCTGTGGCTCTCTGGCAGCCAACCACGTTCTGCACGACTGCGCGCATGGAAGCACCTTGTCTTCCCTGCTGTTGCAGCGCTGGCACTCTACGCGATTCTCCCGTTGCGGAGTGCGCAGGAGCCCCCTATCAATTGGGGCATGGTGCATCGCGATATGCATGCATTCCTCTATCACGTAAAGGGTAAGCAGTTCGGTGTGTGGCTCTACGAAAGCAAGGCTGCATTCAACGCGAATGTTCGTTTGTTCTGGAACTTGCTCACTGCGCAACTCCTGTGGGTTGGACTTCTTCCGATGCTCGTTGGCGTGATAGCTCTTGTCCGACAATCACGCGGTATGGGGCTTGCATTGCTTGCGTTGATTGCGGGCAATCTTGGAATCTCGCTAGGCTATGGTATTCCAGACATCGATGCTTACTTCATTCCGTCGCTGACGGTTCTCACACTGTTGGTCGGACTCGGAATTGCTTCTCTGGCGCAGCGCCTACGTCCAACACTGCTCATAGCTTCACTACCACTGCTTCTCGCAGGAGCAGTTGGTACAACAGAGTTTTCGAAGCAAGATCGCTCACATCACGAAGCTGTTGACGGCTATACCGACTGGGCAATGGCAAACGTGGAGCCACGCGCAATCATTCTTACGCGACAGTGGGATTACTTGTGCTCGTCACTGTGGTATCGTCAGCAGGCGCTTGGGATGTATGCCGACGTTGTGATCGTCGACAAGGAACTGCTTCGTCGTACATGGTATGCCCCCTATCTCGCACAGCGCTATCCGGATGTGTTTGGTCGCTTACAGCCAGCAGTTGACGCCTACATGGCATACCTCGACATCTTTGAGCGCGAGCCGGAGAAGTTCGAGGTTGATCGCGTCAAGCTCGGTCGAGCAGGACTTGCCGATCTCGCCGAGCATCAACAAAATGTGCAGATCATTCAGCAGCGCTTCGTGGGATTGATCGATGCCATCCTACGTGCCGACACATCACGTCCGGTGTACGTGACACCGGAATTGCTTAGCGAGCAAGAGCCCCTTCTTCTCGACTATCAGCGCATTCCTGCCGGACCCTTTGTACGGCTCGTGAAGCCTGGACAACAGCAACGTGAGAGCACAGAAGGTATCGAGCGCATGATGTCTGTGATTTCGCAACCACAGCAGCGACTCGACTCTACACTTCAGATGATTACGCTGTCACAAATAGCATCAAATGCCTTCTATCAGCTAGACGGACGCCTGGATACCGTTGGCTTCCGTCGCTATCGCGACATTGCCACGCGCATTCATGGCTCGCACCCCATCACACGTCAGCTTCAGTCAGTCCTACCCTAGGGAGTATCCATGGAACCGTCGTATCTCGTGTTTGATCTTGAAACGGTCGGACTCTCCCTTGACTCGTTTGATGATACACAACAAGACTACCTCCTGCGTGGTGTCGCAACCGATGAGGATCGCGACAAGCGCATCGGTGAGTTTGCTCTCAGTCCGCTCACCGGGAAGATCGTCTGCATCGGCATGCAGATGATGACGCGCGAAGGCGATGCATGGACAGCAAAGCGTGTTGCGTACTCTGTTGATCCGACCATGTCCGATGACCAACCAGTACGGCATGTGGAGTTGCCATCGGGTGCTGCATGGTATTGCAGTTCGGAACGCGTGATGCTCGAGAACTTCTGGAAGCTTCTCAACGCACATCGCAACATCACACTCGTCTCGTTCAACGGACGAAACTTCGACGCTCCATGGCTCATGCTTCGTAGCGCAACGCTCGGCATACGCCCAGCAAAGAACTTGATGCAGGGCACGAAGTTCAACTACTCCGGGCATATCGATCTTCTCGATCAACTCACGTTTTTCCAAGGGTCGGCTTCGGGCGCTACGCGTCGCTTCAACTTCGACTTCTTCGCAAAGTCGTTTGGGATTCGCTCACCAAAGGCTGAAGGCGTCGATGGATCCATGGTTGGCGTGCTCTTCGCAGACAACAATCACACGGACATTGCCGAGTACTGTCTGCGCGATGTATCAGCGACATGGGAGCTCTTCACTGCGTGGGATCAGTTGCTCCGCTTTTAAGCAAGCGGGACTTGCTTCTTTGTACGCAGCGCATGAATAAACTGCGCGAGTTCAGCTGACAGTAGAAACACAAAAGCCGAATAGTACAGCCACAGCGCAAATGATGCTAAGGCAACATAGCCGCCATAGAACGCGCCGAAGTTTGTTGCGCTATTGACGTACCACGAGAACAGTATTCGTGCGACTTCCCACAGGACTACTGCGAGAATCGTACTCATGATCACGATAACTCGCGGCAACCGTCCATTTGGAACGATGCGATAGAGCACCATGAACACGATTGCCGTTGAAAGCAGCGATACCACCTGCAAGACGAGTCCAGACGCAAGAGCGTCAAGGCTAGCGGGGAGTACATTCGACCAGATAGACTGCGTGATTGTGAGTAAGGGGCTCAGCAGCGTGACAATCAGGATCAAGATCGCCGATACGATCGTCATCAACATGTCCTTGAGACGATACCACAGAAAGATCTTCGGTGTCGGAATATGGAAAATCGCGTTGAGTCCGGTACGAAGCGAGCTAAACAGCGTTGACGCCAACCACAGGAGCGCAATGCCAGCGATCCAGCCCGTGACGGTACCATAGTTGAACACCACACCAACTTCCGTAACGATCGATGTGATGAGTCCCGTGGCCTTCGTGTTCTGCGGCAGAAAACTCGTCAGAAGTTGCTTTACGGCCTCTTTCGTTGTCGCTTCCTCAATCACCCCACTCACAATGGAGAGAACGAGGATCACCAGCGGAATCGTGCACAGCAACAGGTTGAAGGCAATTCCCGACGAGAGAAGGAAGATGTGACGTCGGTCCGTGATATCCACGAAGTCATAGGCGATTGCGTATGCTTTGCGAACTCGTGACCAAACTGTCGAGAGAAGTGGGGACATGTGTCCAAAACTACGGCGTTCGGGTATAGTTTTGCGCAATGAAATCTCCCACCAGTCGATCAGTCGCGCTCTCATGTTGCATGCTCATGAGCATGTTCCTCGTGGGGTGTGCGATGAAGGTGGCTCCAACTGGCGGACCCCGCGATACGGCTCCGGCGGTTGTTGTAGAGACGGAGCCACGCAACGGCTCGACGAACATCTCCAACCCCGTGGTGCGATTCGTCTTCGATGACTATGTCGATCGATCTGTTCGCAACGCAATCACTGTGCTGCCAGCCACACGGTTTCAGACGAACTATTCCGGTGATGAGATTGACATCACATTCAATGATTCGCTCGTACCGAACACGACGTATACGGTAACGCTTGGTACAACGTGGACCGATGTTCGTGGAAACACACCAACGCAGTCGTATTCAGTTGTGTTCTCGACAGGACCGATGATTGACTCAGGTGTTGTTGCAGGAAGTGTCTACGGCGCATCTCTTTCTGCCGTCACAGTCTTCTGCTATCCGCAGCAGCAATTCGATTCTCTCACGTTCTCTCCATCGAAGGTGCGTCCGAGGTATTACCAAGCACTTGGTACAACGGGTTCCTTTGCAATTCGTGGTCTTGCCGACGGCAGATATCGCGTGCTAGCTGTCCGTGATGAGAATCGCAACACGCTCCTCGATGGTACGGAGGACTTCTGCGTTGCTTCACACGACGTCGTGATTCGTAATGGCACGTCTGATCAGCTTGCATTACTTCTCAGCACGCCACTCGATACCGTAGGACCACTGATTCAGCGAGTACAAGCGCTCAATCAGCATGTGCTATCAGTACAGCTCTCTGAACCATCATGGTACATGGATCGGTCGCGATCAGCTACCGTTGCAAGCGGTGATCGCATAGATAGCGCACAGGCTGTGTGGCTCGCAGCCGAACCAAGCGACAAGCTCTTCGTTCGTGTTGCACGTCCACTCGATACGCTCCGCTACACGCTGGATATACCACCCTCGCTTCTTCGTGACTCGATTGGTCTGAGTGCAGTGGAGACGTCTGCAGGTATCAAGGGCATCCAGTTCAGAGGATCGCGACTTGTCGATACTGCACAGGTGGTACGTGCACGGCGCATTCCATCGGATAGCGCGCAAGATCTCGGACTGAACGACCCACTACAGGTTGTGTTTTTGCAGCCGCTCGATACGACGTCTGCGCGGTTTGAAGTGTGGCACACCTCCGAGCGTGGGGCGCACACAGTTCGACTGCAGTGGCTGGATCCTACAACACTGCAGGTGTTCCCGTCAGCACCGCGACTGCCACAAACATGGTACACGACCGAGATCACGATGAGCAGCATTCGAGCTCTCAACGGTACATCGCTACGCGACACTACCCTGCGGATAGCACATCGCACGCAGCAGCGGCCTGCTGATCCGGGAACCGTACGCGGACGCCTTGTGGACTCGATGCAGAACGTCTTACCGTCGGCCAGACTCGTCGTGCGCCTCCTCAACGATAAGCGTCGTGTGATCGCCACACAACGGATCGACTCCTCCCGCACCATCTTGTTCGAGGTCGTTCCTCCGGGCACCTATTCAGTGGACGTCTTCGACGATCGCAATGGCAATGGCCGATACGACCACGGCAGTATCACCCCCTGGATCCAAGGAGAGCAATGGTGGCCGACGTCGTCTACCGTCTCCGTGCGCCCACGATGGACCGTTGAAGATCTCCGCGTTGTCATGGGACTGTAACGATTGTTACCAAACCGTATCTTTGCCGTTACATTGGCTATTCGATACTGTGGTACAGGACGTTCATGTTTCGTTGTCAACTCATCGCGGTTGCTCTGCTTCTCGCATGTAGCTCACTCCATGCACAGGTAGACTTCACTGCACGTCCGGTTGTATCGAACCTGCGAATCCCGTGGGACATGGTTGAAGGACCCGGCGGCTATATCTGGTATACCGAGCGCATTGGTCTGATCTCCAGAGTCCATCCAGACAGCAACAAGGTCGACACACTTCTCGACATGAAGGAAGGCGTTTCCAACATCGTCGAAATCGGTCTGCTCGGCATGGCCCTCCATCCTGCGTTTGAAACACAGCCGTATGTATATGCTGCATACGCCGTGCGCGACAACGAGGATTGGGTAAAGCGTATCACCCGCTGGAAGTACAACGGTACAAAGCTTGTCGAGCCAGAGATTATCTACGAGTTGCGCCCAGCGCAGCAGTGGCACCAGGGATGTCGCATCCTCATCCTCCCAGACAGCACGATGATGTTCACGAACGGTGATCAACCTTCGCCCGACAGTACGTTTAGTCTGACATCAGAGATTGGGAAGACGATTCGTATTAATCTCGACGGTTCGATTCCAGCCGACAATCCGTTTCCCGGCAGCAAGATTTGGTCTATCGGTCATCGCAACCCGCA
This sequence comes from Melioribacter roseus P3M-2, assembly GCA_945883395.1. GTDB lineage: Bacteria > Bacteroidota > Ignavibacteria > Kapaibacteriales > Kapaibacteriaceae > UBA10438. Next base: position 7,219 of record CAMCXP010000041.1, on the reverse strand, counting down.
AGGCATCTGCCGCACATCAAAGGGTGAAATCTACGTTTCCGAACACGGCGACAACACGGAAGATGAGATCAACCGCATTGTAAAGGGCGGTAACTACGGTTGGCCTCGCGTCGTGGGTCGAAGCGACACACCATCGGAGAAGACATTTACCGAGGAGAATTCAGCGCTTGAACCAGCTTGGTCGACCGGTACGCTTACCCTTGCTCCAGCAGGCATCGAATACTACGAACACGATCGATACCCAGCATTGAAGGGCAAGCTTATTTCGACCTATCTGAAGGGGGCTCGCCTTCTCGTGCATGATCTCAACGACGATCACACACAGATCACAGCAACACGCGGAATGCTTCTGTATCGCTATGGTCGTATTCGCGATGTTCTCGTTACATCAACTGGTCGCCTGTTCGTCTGCACTGGAAATGTGGGAATGCGGAACATTGAGCCGTTCCCAAAGCCGACAGACGACGTGCTTGTAGAACTTGTTCCTGTGTGGGATGCGGTCGAGCCACGCGTGCGTGCTCTGCGCGATACGGTTGTTATGCGTGCGAATCCGGGCGACACACTCCGCACGGCGCTTCAATTCTGTAGCGATGGTACGCCTGCAACCTATACGCGCTTCTTTACCGATCCAGGCAACATCTTCGAACAGCGTTTCTGGCAGGATGGTGCTTCGACGGAAGACGCAACATGCTACTGGTTCCGTGTGCACTTCATGCCACAGACGGAGTATCCGTACACGTCTCAGGCAAGCGTGTACTATACGAGCGCCGATGGATCTGAGCGCAGCACGAGCGCACATCTTGTGGGACTTCCGATTCGCGGCCTCGCTCAGTCAACGCATGACACATCAAACATCAGCAAGTCGGGCGATGCGTTTGCAGTTACAAACATTGGTCTTGATTCAGTTACTGTCAACGACGTCGTTGTGTCGCCAGCAGGCGTGATTGCGTTCGAGCCATCGCAGTTTCCACTAGCACTTGGGGCAGGAGAAACACGTCCGATCTCTGTACGACTGCTTGTCGACCGCTCCCTAGTCATGGATAGTGTGTTCAGCGCAACGCTCGTCACCAATGGCATCCAATCCCGCACTGCCTATCTGCGCGTTGCAACCACCTCGAGTGTAGGCACCGATGATCAACCGTTTGTGATCGCACCAAACCCCGTGCAGACGTCTCTTCGTCTACAGTTTCCAGCATCGGGCAGCCGTACGATTCAGATTCACGATGCGCGCGGAAAGATGGCCTTCAGCACTTCTACGGAAGCACGCGAGCTGACGATTCCAGTGTCGATGATCGCTGATGGTGCCGCTATCGGCATGTACACCATGGTTGTGATCGACGCTTCAGGCACGCATACATCAAGCTTCGTCGTGACGCCGTAATTTGGCGTCATGATCATTGTCGACGCACACATACCGGGGCTTGTCGCTGCGCTCTCACCGCATCACGATGTGCTCGCCGTAGACGGACGTTCAATAACGAACGAGCTGTTGCGAACAACTGCTGCGACAACACTGATCATTCGCTCCGTTACACGTGTCGATACTGCACTTCTCGATGGTACCTCGGTAACCACGGTAGCGACAGCGACCACTGGTATCGACCACATTGATGTCGACGCGCTCAGGCGCAAGAACATTCGCGTCGTAAGCGCTGCTGGCTGCAACGCACAAGCTGTTGCTGAATACGTTCTCGATTGGATCGACGAACTACGTCCAACAAGCAATCACACGATCGGCATCATCGGCTTCGGCAACGTAGGCTCACGTCTTGCACGCTACGCACATATGCGCGCGATGCGCATCCTCGTGAACGATCCTCCCCTCGTTGATGCAGGCTTCACGTTTCCAGCATGGGCTACTCCTGTTACGCTGTATGACCTCGTGAAGCACGCGACGATCGTGTCAGTGCATGTACCGTACGTTGAGATCGGAGCTTGTCCGACACGCAACCTGCTGTCACGCACCTTCATTGATCTGTGTCAGCCCAACACGCTTGTGATCAATAGCGCCCGAGGTGGCATTGTTGACGAAACGGCACTCGTCGACCGCGTGATGCGCGGCGACCTCGCGGCTGTCCTCGACGTGTTCACTGGCGAGCCATCCGTTGATCCTCGAGTTCTCCAGCACATCCCCTACTGCACACCACATATCGCCGGGTACACCTACCAAGCAAAGTGGCGGGGTGCGCAGATGGTGCTCGATGCACTCGGGCTTGAGCACTCGCCATTGCAGCCAGATATTCCTGCAGATAATGGCGCGCATTACACGTATCCTCGCGTCACACGTGCTACAGTGCGCTCTGATACTGACTTCGAATCTCTTCGTATGGCGACACCTCTGCGCCACGAGCGACGTCCACTCCCAACACTGGAAGAATGCAATGCCTCTCATGCTTGAAGAAGTGATCTTCGACGCCGTCATGATTCTTCGTCCGGAGCGCTTCGCTGATGAACGCGGGTACTTCGAGGAAACCTATCGTGCAGATTTCTGTCTGCGCCATGGCATCCCAACAGACTTCGTGCAGGACAATCATTCACGATCACAGCGTGGCGTGATACGGGGCATGCACTACCAAGTAGACGAACCCATGGGTAAGATGCTGCGCGTTGTGCGTGGCCAGATTCAGCTCGTCGAGATCGACGTACGCAAGGGATCACCGACGTACGGCAATCACGTATCGATTGACGTATCGGAAACGAACGGACGTGTGGTGTGGATCCCGCCGGGGTTTGCCAATGGCTTTGCCGTGCTCAGCGACGAGGCAGACGTATCGTACAAGTGTACAGCGCTGTACAATCCAGCTGGTGAGCGCAGTGTAAACCCACTCGATCCAACACTTGGCATACGATGGCTCGTCGACGATCCGATCCTCAGCGAGAAGGATCGCAACGCACCAAATCTTGACAGATCCGTCTAGTGCTGTTACTTGAGCTTGAGTGCAGCGTCGATCAACTCGTTCACAATCTTGAGTGACGATGCCTCGGAATAGAAGCGCAGCAGCGGTTCTGTTCCAGACGCACGAATGAGCAACCAGCCCTTATCAACGAAGAACTTGTAGCCGTCGCGCGTATTCATCGAGCGCACCTCGTAGGAGCCAATCTTCTTCGGCTTCTTCGCACATGCTGCAAGCACGGCCTTCTTTGTGGCCTCAGTGACGAGGACATCGCGACGACGGTAGCGATGCGGACCGAACTCTTCATCGAGTTCATCGCACAGTTGCTTGAGCGACTTCTTCGTGACCGCCATCATTTCGAGCAGCAACAAACCATTGAAGATGCCATCGCGCTCTGGGATATGGAGCGACGTGCCGAGTCCACCCGACTCTTCGCCACCAATCAAGATCTTCTCTTCGGACATCAGCTTGGCAACATACTTGAAGCCTACCGGCGTCTCGTGCAGCTTGATCTTGTTGCGCTCACAGAACGCATTCACCATCGATGTAAGCGACACCGTCTTGACCACTGCACCGCGACGCTTTTTGTGCGTGTAGAGGTACTTCATCAGCAACATGAAGATGCGATGCGGATCGACAAACGTACCCGTGTGATCAACCGCGCCGATACGGTCGGCATCACCATCGGTGGCGAGGCCAACGGCAGCCTTGCTCTTACGAACCGCCTTTGAAAGGGGCTCGAGACATTCGGCGATTGGCTCTGGGTGATCGATTTCACCGAACGATGGGTTGTACTCACCGTGAATCTCGATGGCGTTCGGGAGTACATCATGAATGAAGTTGATCCCTGCCCCGTGCATTGGATCGTACACAACCTTGATGCCACTCTTACGAATAGCAGCAAAGTCGATCTTCTTCTTGAGGTCCTTGATGTAGGCTTCCTTCGCGTCGAACAAACGGATCTGCTTCGATGTCACATACGCATCAAGTGTGAGCACCTTCTTCGATGGTGCTTCACCCTTCAGTGCTGCGAGTTCCTTCTCGATCTCGGTGATTTGTTCCGGAAGTGCTGGACCTCCGAAGTGCGCCTTCACCTTGAAGCCGTTGTACTGCGCTGGATTGTGCGAGGCCGTAATCACAACACCGATCTGTGCGCGCTTCTTCAGCGTGTGAAACGACACCTGTGGCGTTGTTGAGATTGTATCGGTGAGGTGCACCGTGATACCATACGCAGCAAGGATGCGCGACGTTTCGATCGCAAACTCACGCGAGAGGAACCGCGTGTCGTGTCCGACAACAACGGATGCCCCTTTCCGCTTGAGCGTGAGTACGTACCGTGCTGTTGCATGCGCAACCAGCGTGAGGTTTTCAAATGTGTAGTCGCGAGCGATAACGCCACGCCAGCCATCGGTGCCGAATGCAATGCTCATTGGTGTTCCTTAGGAAATCGTTGCATCACCCGCGTATTCGGCGTCTTCACCGAGCAGTTGTTCGATGCGCAGAAGTTGGTTGTACTTCGCAACACGGTCTGTGCGGCACGGTGCACCGGTCTTGATCTGACCTGCGTTCAATGCGACTGCAAGGTCTGCGATCGTTGCGTCTTCTGTTTCGCCGGAACGGTGCGAGAGGATTGCCGAATAGCCATAGCGGTGCGCCATTGCAACGGCGTCGAAGGTTTCGGAGAGTGTACCGATTTGATTGACCTTCACAAGGATTGAGTTGGCAACGCCTTCTGCAATACCCTTTGCAAGGAAGTCGACATTGGTCACGAACAAATCGTCACCAACAAGCTGACATTGATCGCCAATCGCATCTGTGAGTGCCTTCCAGCCTTCCCAATCGTTCTCGCCCATACCGTCTTCGATCGACACGATCGGATACTGCGTAATGAGCTTTGCATACCAGTCAACCATTTGTGCTGGTGTGCGCTTTTCGTTCGTTGACTTATACATCACGTATGCGCCGTCCTTGACCATTTCCGATGCTGCTACGTCGAGCGCGAGCACGATGTCTTCGCCGGCCGTATAGCCAGCCTTCGTGATCGCTTCCATGATCATGTCGAGCGCTTGCTCATTCGATGTGAGTGATGGCGCAAAGCCCCCTTCATCACCGATGCTTGTGTTGAGTCCGTTTGCCTTGAGCACCGACTTCAGCGTGTGGTACGTTTCTGTGCCCATACGCAGTGCGTCGGAGAACGTCTCTGCACCAACTGGCATGATCATGAACTCTTGAATGTCCACATTGTTATCAGCATGACGTCCACCGTTGAGGATGTTCATCATTGGTGTTGGCAACAACGTTGAGCGCACGCCACCCAAGTAGCGGAACAACGGCATACCGTGGAATTCCGCAGCAGCCTTAGCTACGGCCATCGATGCACCGAGCAGAGCGTTTGCGCCCAGACGTGACTTGTTCTCTGTGCCGTCGAGGGCGATCAGGATCGCGTCGATCTGACGTTGATCGGATGCATCCATACCAACGAGTGCTTCGGAGATCTCTCCATCGACATGTCCAACCGCTGTGCGCACACCCTTACCACCGTAGCGCGACGCATCGCCATCACGGAGCTCTACAGCTTCGTGTTCGCCTGTGCTTGCGCCTGATGGCACACCTGCTGTGCCGAACGAACCATCTTCGAGAAGAACATCGACTTCGATCGTTGGATTACCGCGGGAGTCGAGGATCTCGCGTGCGACGACATCAACAATTGTGCTCATAGGTGCATTCCTTTAGAATCGACTTAGGAGAGAGTTGAGAAGCTGAGTGCATCGATCTTCTTCGCAAGCTGCACATCAAGAATGGTGAGTCCACCCTGATCATGTGTGCTTAGTGTAATGCGAACCTTGTTCCAGCCATAGACCAGCATATCGGGATGATGATCCATCGCTTCGGCCAGCAATGCGACGGCATTCAGCAGTCCGATTGCTGCTGCAAAGTTTGAAGCTTGTATCTCACGAACAACAGTGGCGCCATCGCGGCGCCACAGTGGAATATCTTTTAGATGTTCAATGAGATCGGCCTCGCTCAAGAGAGAGGGACGAGCCATGTTAGTTCAGTTGTGCGTTAAGCTTTTCGGTGATGTAGCCCTTTGGCACTGCGCCAACGATTGTATCAACAACAGCGCCACCCTTGAAGATCAAGAGAGCAGGGATTGAGCGAATACCGAACTCCATCGCAACGCGCGGGTTGTTGTCGACATCGACCTTTGCGATCATCACCTTGCCATCGTAATCGTTCGCAAGTTCATCCATCAGCGGAGCGATTGCGCGACATGGTCCGCACCACGCAGCCCAGAAGTCAACAAGCACTACATTATTCGCATTGATCTCTGCTGAGAACGTATCGTCGGTGAGATGTTTTGGCTGTGCCATGAGGCCTGTATCCTAACGAGAGGTGTTCGTGAAAGAGCTACTGAGTAGGTGCAAACCTACGCAACGATGACGAATGCCGACGGTGACAAGTGCACCAAGATTACTGTTCGGGATCGGGGAACGCCTCGATGATCATCGCGACCATTGCGGTGGCGCGTTCGAGGTCGGCGAGAGTCGTTCCATTCTCGATCACGAAGTCGGCCATGCCGCGTTTTTCTTCCATCGCCAGTTGCTCGGTCATGCGGCGTTCGACGTCCGCCGCGGTGGACTTCGAGCGTTCCATCACGCGGGCAACGCAGACATCGTGAGGGGCATCGACCACGATCACCCAGTCGAAGCCATCTTCCAGTTCCACCTCGTAGAGCAGGGCGCTTTCGATGGCCATCACCTTCGTACCAGCAGCGTGTTCGCGCTCGATGGCGAGCATATGGGCATCAAGCACACGGGGGTGGACGATCTGGTTCAGGCGTGCAAGGCGCGCGTGGTGCTCTTCGGTTGCACCAAACACGAGGGACGCTAGGAAGGGGGCGTTAACCCCTTGATCTGTAAGGACATCAGCACCAAACGCCGCTACGAGCTCAGCGCGCACCTCTGGGTCTGACGCCATGATCTCTTTCGCCGTATCATCCGACGCGTAGAGCGTCCACCCACGCTCCCGAAGGAGCCTGGACACCGTTGATTTCCCGGTGCCGATACCGCCTGTTATGCCGATGAGCTTCATAGGGCAAAGATAGCCCCCTTCCCTCTTCCAGCATCTTTTGTATATTTGTGGCTCGATTTCAAGATGCACCGTTCGTCTAGGGGTTAGGACACCGCTCTTTCACAGCGGTAACACGGGTTCAATTCCCGTACGGTGTACCAAAACAAGAGGTATCAACAGGGTCTAACACCCGATACTTCAAGATGATAGAGTCCCATTTCACACTGTGATCTGGGACTTTTTTCGTTTCTGAC
>CAMCXP010000040.1 GCA_945883395.1 Melioribacter roseus P3M-2 | reverse complement strand
GACGTTTCAGTACTCAAGTCGTTGAAGCTTCAAACCACCGATGAGATCATTCCGGTGACATATCCGACCATCGCAAAAGATGTGAAGAAGGGTGACGTGCTGTTGTTCGACGACGGCCTTCTCAAAGTCGCAGTTGTCGATACCGATGGCAAGGTCGTGCGCGGAATGGTTGTTCACGGTGGCGCACTGAAGCCACGCAAGGGTCTAAACCTCCCTCACACAGCAGTATCACAACCAGCACTTACCCCGAAGGATCGTGCTGATGTACGATTCGCAATCGAACAGAACGTGGACTATATCGCGCTCTCCTTCGTGCGAACGGCGGACGATGTTCGCCAGGTACGCGCGAGCATTGCGAAGTATGGTGGTGCGCAATGGGTAATCTCGAAGATTGAAAAGCCCGAAGCACTCTCGAATATCGAAGCCATTGTTGACGCGTCGGATGCAATCATGGTTGCACGCGGTGATCTCGGCGTTGAGATTGCTGCTGCCGCCGTACCAATTGTACAAAAGCGCCTCATCGGGATGTGCAATGCAAAGGCGAAGCCCGTCATCACAGCAACACAGATGCTCGAGTCGATGATCCACGCACCTCGGCCAACACGCGCAGAGGCGAGTGACATCGCAAACGCGGTCCTCGATGGAACAGACGCTGTTATGCTTAGCGCTGAGACAAGTGTTGGATCGTATCCACTAGAAGCAGTGCACTACATGCGCACGATCTGCCAGGAAGCAGAGTCGGTGCTGCTGAACGATGGCGCGATTCATGTCGGCTACGAGCCTGCACCAGAGGGTAATCGTACCAACACGGAGTCGGTTGCGATGGCCGTTGCACACATTGCAGAAGAGAAGCGCGTTGCCGCGATTGCAAGCCTGAGCTATAGTGGCGAAACTACCCGTCTGATTTCGAACCGACGTCCGCGCGCACCGATTTTCTCGATCACGACGGAGATCGCTGTTGCACGGCGCATGGGTTTGCTGTGGGGCGTCACGGGCATGCTCTTCAAGAAGACGTCATCGACAGACCAGGCCATAGACCAAATCAAGGCGCTCCTCGTACGTGAGAAGCGCCTTGTAGTTGGATCAACGGTTGTGTTTACAATTGGTCGACCACTCGTTGGTCGAGCCAAGACAAACATGCTATCGATTGAAACGCTCTAAGAGCGTTTTACTTGTTCTTTGCAGGCTTCGGCGCAGCTGATTTCGTGGAGGGCGCTGGAGTATCTGCGGGGTCCTTGCCACGCTCAGACTCGGGCTTGAGGACGAACTCAGCGAAGTTGGTACCGACAAGATATTTCTTCGCGGCCGACAACACCTGTGCTGGTGTGAGCTTAGCGATAAGTTCATCGCGAAGCTTAAGATTGCTGTAGTCTTCACCGTCGCGCTCGAACTGCGAAAGAACACTCATCCAGAAACGATTCGTCTTCATCCCAGTCTCACGTTCCTTAATCTGCATCTCACGAACCTTCGCTACGAGTGAGTCAGGCACGGGAGCTACGCGGAGTGCAGCCATCTCGTTCTTAACGACGCCGATCAGCTCGTTGGCACGTTCCGGTGCACAGCTGAAGATGATGTTGACCGAGAATTCCTGCGTTGGGATGCGTGTGAAGTTTGGCTGCACATTCACGAAGTACACGCCGCCTTTTTCTTCGCGAAGCTGTTCGCGCAATTGAATTTCCATTACTTCGCAGAGAGCGATCACATCATAGCGCTCTCGTGGTCCGTACGTCATTGGTCCTGATTCCGACAACACCACGAAACTCTTGCTCTCGACACCCTTATACACCGTCTTGCGATACTGTCCCTTGCGGCTACGAATACCAACATCCTTCCATTGCTCCTTCGTTGGCGCAGATGGAAGTGATGCGATATAGGTTTCACAGTACTTCTTCAGCATCTCCTCATCGAAGTTTCCTACGAAGTAGAATGTGAAGTCCGACGCCGCTGAAAAGCGCTGACGGAAGAAATCGTAGGCCTTATCGAGATCAACCTTGTCGACATCAGCCTCCGACATCGAACGCACGCGCGGATGGTTGTTCGATGCGGCAACCATGATCGTGTCAAAGAAGGCTGCTTCCGGACTCTTCTCCTTGTTGGCCAGGTTAGCCTTCATAGATGCTTTCCATGCAGCGAATGCTTCCGCATCCTTACGGGGCTGCACGAACCCGAGGTGAAGGAGTTCGAAGAATGTGCGAAGGTCCTTCGGTGTTGACGAGCCGTTGATGAGGTCCTGCTCCATCGATACACTTGGCGAGATCGACACGTTCTTCCCTGAAAGCACCTTCATCAGATCGTTCATTGAGAACGTGGCAAGACCGCCATTGTCGATCACTTCTGTTGCAACCATTGTTGTAACGTGATCGGCCTCTGGCGACAGCGAACGTCCACCCCAACTTTGCGCACCAAACATGATTTCGTCGTTCTTGTAGTCTGTCTTCTTGTACACCACGCGCGCACCGTTGGAGAGCGTGAGCTCCGTTGCACCAATTTCCTTGATCGTGCGAAGTCCAGTAATTGATCCGGCGGTCGGTGGCGCGTCCATCAGCGGCTTTGTTGGCACCGCATCAACGTAGGCATCGATCTTCTTTGCTTCTACGGCAGCCATCAGATCACGGACTTGCTGTTCTGTCGGCTTGACGTATCCATTGCCGTCGGGAACAGAAATCGTGACCACACGATTCTCACTGCCGAACAATATGATCGCAGCATTTTTAACGTCGTCGAATGTGATCTGTGGAAGCAACGTCTGGTAGATCTCCCACTCGTGAATGATTCCAGGAACTGATTCGCGAGTAAGAATGTGACGCGTAAGCTCTTGCGCAAACTGTTGCGACTCCGACTTATCACGTTCGTTGTAGTACTTCTCCATCATCGACAGCATGGCATCCTTGCTACGAGCCAGTTCCGTCTCAGTGTATCCATGGCGCTTGACGCGCTCGATTTCCGTAAGCAGCGCATTGATACTCTTCAGAACGTTCTTGTCGGATGCAGTAACCGAACCATACGTTGCGCGTGACTCACGTGCAAGATTGAACGTAGCTGTCACAGCATTCGAGAACGGTGGCGGGTTTTTCCGCGTCAACTCCTGTAGACGTCGGTTCAGCAGGTCGAACGCGATTTGTGCCGTGATCTGACGCTTGTAATCTGCGTATGTACGAACTGTGTCTGCTGGACGCTTAATGTAGATCTCTGCAGATGCGATAGAGAGTTCCGGATCTGATGCAACCGATATGAGCGTTTCCTTATGTGTCGGTAGTGTGATCTGCGGACGTTGCGATGGCGTCGCACCGCTGGATGGAATCGACGTAAAGTACTTCAACAAGTACTGCTCGATTGTTGATGGATCAACATCACCAACAATCACAACCGACATGTTTTCTGGACGATACCACGTGCCATAGAAGCGACGAAGATTATCGCCCGGAGCACGAAGGAGCACAGCCGTATCGCCGATCACATCACGGACGGCGTACTTCGACTTGTAATAGATGAACGGACGGTGGACATCATTCACACGTGCGTCGGCCCCCTTGCGGAGACGCCACTCTTCAACAACTACACCACGCTCGGCTTCAATGTCGGCGTCGGCATACGTTACACTGCCGGCCCAATCACGCAAGATCTGAATGCCCTTGATGAAGTCATTCGGACGCTCCAATGGCACCGTGATCATGTACACCGTTTCATCGGCATTCGTGTACGCATTGAGATCAGCACCAAAACGCACGCCCATCGATTCGAGGAAGTTCACCAACTCGAGCTTCGGGAAGTTCTGCGTGCCATTAAATGCCATGTGCTCGCAAAAGTGAGCAAGTCCGTTCTGGTCGTCGTCTTCGAGAACGGCACCAGCATTCACGACCAACATCATCTCGGCACGCTTGGCCGGACGATCGTTCTTCATGATGTAGTACGGAATACCGCTCGATAACTTCCCAACCTTGACCGAAGGGTTAAAGCGAACTGAATCCGATAGCGTAAAGGTGGTTTGTGCGGTGACTGAACCAACTGCTATCAGTATGGCCATCACGACTGAGATCAACCGTATCATGAAATACTCCGTGGATGCCGAACGGCATGTGACATAATTGTGGTGCAAAACTACATCGAAGATCAGCGATGCTGGAGTGTTCTGCGGGACTGCCGAACAACAAACGAGTACATCGACTCCTGTCGGTCGGAGATGTCCAGATCCAAAACAGATGCGATGCGGTACATCACGTCCGATGGTCGTGAAAGCTGCAACACCTCAAACAGCGCGACACTTCCGCCCGACCGGAGAACTGCATCGCACAGCACCGCTCCCAACACGTACACATCGGCTTGTTCAACGCGCGAACTCGTAAAGAGTTGCACGAAGCTTGGAGTTGACTGATCATCGCGCTCGCGGATATACTGGTCTACCGCCTGATCAACGTCAAGCACTCCGGTACCTCCGAGCAACGTTGCTATTCCTTCGCGAAGAACGGGGTGCGTCTGTGTATACTGAGAGAACAGGATGTGCATGAGCTCATGACGCAGTGATGCATCGTTGCTTTGAAGGACGATGCCATCTCGCGGGTAGGATATCGCGGATGGTGGATAGGCGTAGTAGTCGATTCCGAGCATCTGGCCTATGTCATCGCGCGAGTCTACCACGTAGCACTGCACGTGTGATGGCGTTGCGAGAGAAAACCGCTCAGCTGTTTGGCGGAGAAGCTCGACTGATACTTCGACCTCCTGCGAGTCCACAATGTGAATGGGCGCATGTATCAGCGTTACGATCCCGATCCGTGTGGTGTCCCAATGGCGCGTTGTTGTTTCAAGTGCATCCTCAATGATCCATGAACTGCCAGATGCATCTAGCGTGAATCGGCATCGCAGCGTACCCAAAGGTTGCTCCGTTAAGCTACCAGCCGCACGCGTTGTAAAGAGCGTCCGAACGGCATAGCTGTTGCCGTCGAAATCAACACTAAGTACCGTCGGTCGGGCAGATTCATGGTAGAACCAATCACGCACCACAGACTGTGTGGTCGGGCGAACAAGATGCATTCCGTACCAGGAGGTTGGAATCGACCACTGCGCGAGACTATCCACCCATTGGCTCAGCACACGTCGCACTTGAGGGTGCGCAGTGTCGACGCGCCGCATCACATGCACATCGTCACCGCCGGCCAGGACTGCAGTCACGGAGCAGATAATCGTAGATATAATGGACAGAAAACGAGTCACGGTGCAAAATCGAACTTTTTTCGACCGAATACGTGTTGATGTCACTCCGCGCCCTATTCGTAGGTTTGTGGAATTGCATCACCTCTGTTTCGCCACGGGTACATCATGGATCAGTCAATAAACGACATCTCATTCGAACTCAGTGAAGAGCAAGAGTCCCTCCGGGCACATATCCGCGCGTTCGTCGAAGAAGAGGTGAAGCCCATTGCACTCCAGTACGACGAGTCGCAGGAGTTTCCGCATGAGGTGTTCCGCAAATTGGGCGATCTGGGCTATCTCGGCATCGTGATTCCAACCGAGTACAGCGGCGCAGGCATGGGGTACATGGAATACGCACTGGTAGTTGAAGAGGTTGGACGTGGCTGCCCATCAATTGCGCTTGGCGTTGCAGCACACAACGGACTCTGCACGGGGCATATTTATCGCTTTGGATCTGAGGAGCTTCGCCAGAAGTACGTCCCACGTCTGGCTAGGGGCGAGACGATGGGAGCATGGGGTTTGACTGAACCGAGCGCTGGCTCTGATGCAGGTGGTACACGCACAACAGCTGTGCGCGATGGCGATCATTGGATCATCAACGGTGCCAAGAACTTCATCACGCACGGTAATGTCGGCGACATCTGTGTGGTCATGGCCGTTACCGATCCTAGCGCAGGCAAGCGCGGCATCTCGGCATTCGCTGTCGATAAGACGATGGCGGGCTTCTATGGGTCGAAGAAGGAGAACAAGCTCGGTATGCGTTGCTCAGACACCGCCGGACTCACGTTCGACAACGTACGTGTTCCTGCAGGCAATCTCATCGGCAACGAAGGCGAAGGCTTTGTACAAGCCTTGCAAATCCTGGATGGTGGTCGCATTTCAATTGCCGCTCTCAGCGTAGGTCTTGCGCAAGGGGCATTTGAAGCTGCACTCAAGTACAGCACCGAACGCGTGCAGTTTGGCAAGCCAATCGCTAACAACCAGGCGATTCAGTTCAAGCTCGCGAAGATGTCGATGGAGATCGACGCAGCACGTATGCTGACGTACAAGGCGGCATGGATGCGCGACCAAGGCTTGGACTTCACGGTAGCTGCGTCACAAGCGAAGCTGTATGCTTCAGAAGTAGCTGTGCGCACCGCGGAAGAAGCAATTCAGATCCACGGTGGATACGGCTACGTGAAGGAGTATCCGGTGGAGAAGTTCTGGCGCGATTCAAAGCTTCTGACCATCGGTGAAGGCACGAGCGAGATCCAAAAAGTTGTGATCGCCCGCAAGCTTGTTGCTGCGCTCTGAGCAACCACGCACAACCTATTTGATCGTTATCGGCAGTTGACGTCCATCGACGTTTGGCAGAGCTATGCCGAGTATGCGCGCAAGCGTTGGAGCGATATCCACTGGCGACACCGCAGCTGATGGCGTGTCCGACGTGATGCGATAACCAAGCATCATCAATGGAACCCACTGATCGTAATCGTACGGCGTCCCGTGCGTTGCCGGCGTGCCTCCGAAGATCCAATAGCGTTTCGGATACATGACGACGTCGCCGCTGCGTTCGCGGTGCATGCTTCTACGGACAGCAGCTGCGGTGGTGCTATCGACACCAGGTGGCACAACACCATCGAGCAGCGACGCAGGCGTGGCTACGATTGCCAGATGTGGGTGCCGACGCAATGCAGCAACCACCGTGTCTATAACCTCACGGCGATTGTGGTTGGCCAGCGCAGAGTCGCGCAGGTAGATTGATGGCGGCATAATGTGATCGACCCATGCGCCACCGGCCGGAGTTCCGAAATGCTGCGTTAGCTTGTCCGTGATCAACGCCTTGATCTCTGCTCCACGGATACGTCCCGCATCAACGGCGGCGTGCTGAGGTGCGCCCGCCTTACGGATGACTTCTGGAATGGGGCCAACACCGTGGTCGGACGTAACGATAAGCACGTAGTTGGATCGTCCGACGCGGCGATCTAGTTCGTTGATAAGTCGCTCGATCTCACGATCAGCATGGACATAGAGCTCTTGTACCTCGCGGCTATCCGGACCATAGAGATGTCCAACGTAGTCGGGAGTTGAGACACCAATGCACAAAAGATCCGGCGATGTGTCACTCCCGAGTCGCTCACGCTTTGCTGCAAGAATCGCTGCGTCGAATAGCATGCGCATGCTGAACGGACTCAATGCAATCTGACTATGAAACTCATCAGTCTTGACGTCCGCAGATAACGTATATGGGAACACCCAACGACCACCAGTTGCGGGCGTGCTTCCCTCACCGAGGACATCATCCAAGGCGCCGCCTGCGCTATCTGGAATCTCAGTTCGCCACACAGCTCCAGCATACCGCCGTGCCTGCACAGTTCGCCGCAGTTCCGATAGCCACGATGGCTTCGCGTAGGCAGCGCTGGTTGTCCAACCGCCCGAGGCATAATCATACCACACACATGCCGATGCCCCTTGACCTGCCATCAGAATACTCGCGCGATCCTTCAGCGAGATACCGACAACCTTCGATTTTGGTGACGCTATACGGAGGACATCACCTACCGTTGGCACTTCGAGCTTGTGAGCACCCTTTACACCAGCTGTGTCGTCTGCGCAGTATCCGCAGATACCCGTCCGCGTATCACAGAAGTCGTTGCCGACAATTCCCGTCTTCCATGGATAGCATCCGCTTAGGATAGCAGCATGGCCCGGACCCGTGATGTTGTTCGCATGATTGTAGTAGCAACGATCGAACACCACGCCTTCGCGGGCAATCCGTTGAAAGCCCCCTGCACCCAAATGCGGTCGAAACGACGTGAAAAAGTCGCCACGATGCTGATCAAATGAAACCACCACGACAAGGCGTGGTGGTGGATCTGCACGTAGGGTGAATGTTCCGAGCATAACGCTCGAGATCAGCAGGACTAGTCGTAGGAGGCGCTTCATCAACAGCAATTATAACTGTCCGAGCATCCTCATCGTTGTTGCCACTTCGTATGCTTGCTTCTGATTGAATTCAGACGTGATCTTGCGGTGGTTGACGAGGTCGATGATCGTCCCGATCCCACAGATACCACCAGTGAGCATGTACAGAACGCCGATAGCGATGTTGCCGACCACGAAACGGTGAATCCCGGCAAAGCCAAGGAAACCCACGAGCGCGAGAATCAGAATCATTGATGATTCCTTGCGGCGGTGGCGGTACATCATCGCGAACTGCTGCGCCTGCTCCTCGGTCATCGGAGAGATCAGCATGTTGAGATAGCCGATCTCTTCTGGATCAGCATCAGGGATATAGTGCAGAACATTAGCCATGGTACCCTCAGGAAACGATCCGCCGCTTGCGGATCAGGTGAAAAATATGCGTCGTAAGAATAGCAACTGCTGGGATGGCCAGCGGATGGGCCGAAAATGAGGCCTGGACGTCGCCTCTGACAAGGTGTGCGATCGACCGACCGAGTCCGCAGCCAAGACACCAATCGACACCTAACATACTGGGAATACAGAAGGTTGCGGTGTTTTCGAGTGCTGGCGCGAGTGCAGCCACCCCTATCAGGCCAAGGATCCAGACCCACGCCTCCGCGGGAATTCGCCAAATGTCACGTTTCATGGGGTCTGTGTACGCCGGATTCCAGCAAAGGTTGCAGGGTTCCTGTGGAAATCGTCGTAAGGTATTTGCTGGACATGGACCTTAGCCGTATATTGCGCGTCTCTTTTCATAACAACGCCAGCAAACTCTCATGTACGCAGTCGTAGAGATCTCCGGTCAGCAGTACGCGGTCGCCCCAAAGCAGACCGTGAAGGTTCCTCTCATGGACAAGAATGTTGGCGACACTGTAGAGTTCACCAACATCCTTCTCGCAAGCGATAACGGCAAGGTTGCTGTTGGCGCACCATACATCAAGGGTTCCGTTAAGGCAACTGTTGTTGAGCATGGCAAGGGCGACAAGGTTCTCGTGTTCCACAAGAAGCGTCGTAAGGGCTATCAAAAGCTCAACGGCCATCGCCAGAAGTTCACGAGCATCACCATCACTGACATCAATATCTAAGTAGGCAACAGTCATGGCACACAAAAAAGGTGGCGGCTCTACCAAGAACGGTCGCGATTCAAATGCACAGCGCCTTGGCGTGAAGAAGTTCGGCGGCCAAAAGGTTATCGCCGGTAACATCATCATCCGCCAGAACGGCACAAACGTGCACCCAGGCAACAACGTTGGCCTTGGCAAGGATTACACAATCTTCTCGCTTGTCGATGGAGTTGTGAAGTTCGAGCGCAAGGACAAGACACGTCTCAAGGTTTCTGTTTACCCAGAAGCAAACTGAGTTACGTGGTTTACCGATGAACACAACTAACGCCTCCATGTGGGGCGTTTTTTATTGCAACCTTACTTCCCCAACACACCTATGAAACAGCCAGTTCGCGTTGCCGTCACAGGCGCCGCAGGCCAGATCGGCTACAGCCTTCTTTTCCGTATCGCCAGTGGCGAGATGCTCGGCAAGGATCAACCGGTGATCCTCCAATTGCTCGAGCTTACACCAGCGCTGCAAGCGCTCCGTGGTGTTGCGATGGAGCTACAAGATTGTGCGTTCCCCCTTCTTCATGGTATCGTGCAGTCGGATGATCCGATGATCGCGTTCAGGGATGCAGACTACGCACTTCTCGTTGGTGCACGTCCTCGCTCAAAGGGTATGGAGCGCAAGGATCTTCTCGAAGCAAACGCACAGATCTTCACGGTGCAAGGCAAGGCACTTAATGCAGTTGCTAGCCGCAACGTCAAGGTTGTTATCGTTGGTAATCCAGCGAACACCAACGCTCTCATCACACAGATGAGCGCGCCGGATCTTCCTGCTGCAAACATCACTGCACTGATGCGCCTTGATCACAACCGCGCGCTTGGTCAGATCGCAGATAAGACGGGTGTTCATACATCGAAGCTGAACAAGATGATCGTCTGGGGCAACCACTCGGTCACGCAGTATCCAGACATTTCATGCCTCGAATCTGATGGCGCGAAGATTTGGCCGACAATCAACGACCAAGCATGGTTGGTCGACAGCTTTATTCCAACGGTTGCAAAGCGTGGTGCGGCAATCATTGAAGCACGTGGATTTTCGTCAGCTGCATCTGCAGCTAATGCAGCAATCGAGCACATGCGTGATTGGGCACTGGGCACACCAGCAGGCGACTGGACAACGATGGGCATTCCTTCAGACGGCTCGTATGGTATTCCTGAAGGCGTTGTCTACGGCTTCCCTGTTACATGCTCGAACGGCACCTACACAATCGTGCAGGGTCTGGACGTTTCAGATTTCTCACGCGAGCGCATGATGGCTACCTATAACGAGCTCCTTGAAGAGCGCGACGGCGTAAAGCACCTCTGGTGATGAGCCACTGCTCGTGACACTACAACGAGCACTTCGCAAGCACATTTCCATCTGAAGCCCTGACAACAACGTGAATCACATTGTTGTCGGGGCTTCGTTCATTTTACAGGCTCAAACGAGCGTCGCACTCGCCCTGTCCCTGCTGCTACCTCATCCCACGTTTCAGCGTGAGGCACATCAACGACTGCAACGGCGCTTGTCGGCATGCTGCCGATGTTACCGGATGCGAGATACTCCACAAGCTCACTCACGCCGGGATTATGTCCGACGATTGCTACACATGAGGCGCTCTCTGGTAGCGCTGGCAACAGCGACGTAAGCATGTGCAGCGAGGCATCGTACACACGCTGCTCGCGAGTAATCTGCTCGTCCGTCAGCTTCCACGCTTCGATGAAGTACGCTGCTGTTTCTGTCGTGCGCATGGATGTACTTACGAGCAACACGTCTGGTCGCGGACCACTCTCTGCCACATGTAGAGCCATCTGCTGGGCATCTCGATGTCCACGCGGGGCAAGTGCACGCTCGTAATCGGTTGGCGCGGCGTCATGTGCGACAGCCTTTGCATGACGGATAACGATCAAGGTTTTCATTGAGAACGCACCGTAAACAGCAGGACAACTGTGACGACTGCGGCGGCAATAAACACAACAGGTTGTGCAATGTCCTCCCACAGCGTTGTTGGCCGTGCGGGCACAACTCCATGTGACGCCATATGCTGTTGCGAATCGAGCATCGGTACTTCCGTCCGCGCCACATGCGTCGTGTCCACAAGTCGTACGGCATGGAATTGCGATCCATCCTCTCGCTGAATTGCGGCTACGTCTACAACAACACTTCGCACGACGGTGTCCTGATGCTGTGCGTGGGTATACGTTGTCTGCACATCACGACACACAATCACAAGGTGCGCGAAAGCTGCAGAGTCAACTATCTGCGACAGACATCGACGTGAGTTTGCAGGATCACGAAGCATTGTCGCGATCCATGGAGCGTCGGGATGCTGCGATACGGTGAACCGAACATTTGAATCCCCTGCTCGGGCGCAGATCTCTTCGCCCGCACGCACGAGGAGACGTTCAACGACGCGCTGGGTTGGCTCTACATCCTGTGCATGCCCCGCAACAGCGAGCATAGCAGCAAGTACAACGATGATCGAGCAACGCTGCATTACACGTTACGTCCTACAACATGAGCGCGAAGCTTCATCAAGCGGTCAATCAGCTGGGTATCGTTGTCGTACAAACCTGGACGCACACGAAGCGGTCTGCGCCGCCCCTTAATGTAGATGCGAACTACCGAGAAGACACCTCGCACACGCGTGCGACGATCGCCTCCCATCATAATGCGCTCGATCTCATGCATGTGGAATGTGCGTTCATGAAAACGACTCACGTAGGTGATGCCATCGTCGCTCATGGTGATCGATCGTTTTGTGATTGTATTAACCACCACAGCGATTACAGCGACCAGCACAAACGTGCCAAGCAATGCAACGATGGGGTCGGTGAGAACAACATTCACGAGACCTTGTTGCAGCGTGCTATTCCACAATGCTTGCCCCATAACATACACAATGAGCGTCACTGCGTAGATGGCAATCGACTGCCAGTATGCTTCAAGTCGAACTGTGAACCGTTCAGCATTCATGCGTGCTCCCTCCATCGGCTTTCATGAAGAATAAGCGTTGCAGCATCACGCGCAGCATTCGGTTTGCCGAGCTCCTTCATTGCCGCAGCCATTGATGCACGGCGTGTCGCGTCGTGCATGAGATCGACGATTGACGGCACCAGCGACGAAGCAAGATCTGCATCTCGCACCAGCACGGCGGCATTGCGCTGGACGCAGACCTCTGCGTTGTGTACTTGTTCGTTGGTCGATGCTGATGGAAGCGGGATGAAGATCGCAGGCTTCCCAACAATCCCGAGTTCTGCGATTGTTGTAGCACCGCTGCGCGATACAACAAGATCTGCAGCGGCATAGGCGACACCCATGTTCTCGACAAACGGCACAACCCGCACATTATCAGGTACAGACGTCGGAGCAGTGTAGCCCTTCCCTGTCTGCCAGAGTAGTTGCCACGGTTGTTCTGCGATTGTTGAGAGGTGCTGCGCAATGGTCGTGTTTATCGTCCGCGCACCAAGGCTTCCACCAACCACAAACACCGTCGGACGATCTGGGTCGAGTTGAAGTGCGGCACGTGCATCGCGTGTGGTCGGACGTTGATCAATCTGCGCACGCACAGGATTACCAAGATCATGCAGCTTGCTGCGAAGCGACGCAGGGTATTGCGCGATGCTTTCCGCAAACGCCACAACAACGGCTGTAGCATGTGGGGCAAGACGCGCATTGGTCTTTCCAGGATTCAGGTTGCTCTCGAGCACAATCATCGGGACGCCCTCACGAGCTGCTGCGATACCTGCGGGATAGCTGATATATGCTCCGGTACACACAACTGCGTGCGGACGGAATTCACGGATCGTTTGCCGCGCGATGCGGATCGACGCAAGAACCTTGAAGGGCAGGGTTAGCGTGGACAAATCAAGCCCCTTGAACCCAGCAATCGGCATCGCGACATAGCGATAGCCCAATGCAGGAATGATCGTATGCTCCATACGGTCGCGACTGCCCATGAATACCGCGTCGCACGCGTTATTGGTCAGCGCCTGCAGTTGCTCTACAACCGCAACAGCCGGAAAGATGTGCCCACCCGTGCCGCCAGCGGCAACAAGGACACGAAAACGATCATCTTGTGAGGGGGCGAACTGCACGTGCACTGAATTATGGGTGTGAAACGCCGGCAAAATAGGCCCTCTTGCGTAATTTCACCCGTTGTAATCATTCTCTCGGTACCGACATGCTCCGCTCTGCACTTCTTCTCTTCGCCGCTGTCCTCGTAGTAACGGCATCTTCAGCGCAACCTGCCGCAGTGAAGCAGTACGTTCAGCAGGTTGCCGCAGGGTGGACCACTGATGCTAAGAAGGCGCTGCCGGATCTGCTCATCGAGTATCCAGATGATCCCGGTGTTTTGTTCCTGCATGCGGCGCTCGTGGATGACAACAAGAAGTCGACTCCACTACTCGAGCGTATTGTTGAAGCACATCCGAAGAGTGAATGGGCTGATGATGCAATGGCACGCTTGGTGATCTTCGCTGCAACCAAGAACGAAGCAGATCGCGCAAAGAAGTTGTTTGCTACCATGCGCGATCAATTTTCACAGAGCGATCTTCTTCCACTTGTCTATGATGTGCTTCGCTCAACGGTTGGTGTACCATCACCAACGGAACGCATGACGCAACAGGTGGCAACACCGAAGAAGGTTGAAACAGCTCCGCCAGCGATGGCGAAGCCATTCACTATCGTTACGAAGAAGACTGCATCGAAGGCAGACGCTGAAAAGCTGATGGCGCAGCTCAAGGCAAAGCGTCTCCTCGCTCGGATGTCCACAGAGACACTCAAGGGCAAGACGATGTACATCGTAAGCGTTGGTCAGTACGAAACAGAGGCCGATGCATCTGCCGACGCAAAGGCAGTGCAAGCTGTGTGTAAGTGCACAACATCGGTGATCAAGCGCTAATGCGCCCCCTGCTTGCAGTAATTACGCTTCTTGTGCTTGCAACATCACTGCGAGCACAGAATGCAGACGTCAACGCAGAACGCGTGTCGATGGACATGCAACTATTGCAAGCAATTGATGGTCGCGCACCACTCGGATCAATGTCTGTGTGGCCGCAGTCGATCAACACACTGCAGAACCAAGCACGCACCACTGATGATGTGTTCGGTCTGTATATCGACACGTATTACGACATCCTGCTCCCAAGCAACTACGCAGACACCACGATTGCATTCGGCATGCATCGCGGACGCTTTCGTAGCGTTATGTACGGCGATAACATTGCTCGTGCAACACTCGACATTGGCATGATGCTACGTCCTGGCTACGCCCAGGATGGCTCATCGTCAAGCACGTTTCTTCTTGCACGTCCAAGTGTGCGCGTGATGGGTTCGTTTGGTGGCGGATTCGGATACGCTATCGATCTCTCGAACGGGGCACGCATTCGCGGTGCATCATCGATGATTGCGCGTACCGATCCCGTGCTTGAGCGCACGCTCAAGTTCGGCATCGAGGACAGCGCGTTCTTTGATCGCTACATCGGCTACGTGCAATATCAATCCGACTGGTTGCGCATTCGAT
The DNA here is from genome assembly GCA_945883395.1 of Melioribacter roseus P3M-2. GTDB lineage: Bacteria > Bacteroidota > Ignavibacteria > Kapaibacteriales > Kapaibacteriaceae > UBA10438. The sequence continues at coordinate 1,846 of CAMCXP010000040.1, read as the reverse complement.
ATGGTCGCGAAGCAATGCAGTTCGGCTTTAGCCCCATCGACAACTTCGTGCACTCCATTGATGCACCGCTGCTCGACGGACTACTCATCGACATACCCTACAAGAGCTTCCGGTTTACCATGACGCACTCCGCTGCCAATGGCACGGACACGCTTGGCAAGGCAATACCCGGCAAGTTCATCGCCACGCATCGCGTTGCATTCGATCCCGCACCGTGGATCAGCATGTCACTCAGCGACATGATTGTGTATTGGGGCAGGGGGCTTGACTTTGCCTACCTCAATCCCCTCGCCTTCTTCGTGTCGGCCGGACTCGGCACACCCGAGCGTAATGCCAATGACAACTCGATCATCGCCTTCGACATCTCGGTGCGTCCGTTCAACGGCACCATGATCTACGGATCGTTTGTTGCTGACGATCTCAACTTCGGATCTATCGGCGACACATCGATTGCCGGCAATAACAACAAGTTCGCCTATCAACTCGGTGCATCGCAACTCATCGGTGGCTCTACTGGCTCTGCTGGACGCACACTGTTGAGCCTTGAGTATGCGCGCATCGATCCATTCACGTTCTCTCATCGGAGCATGAACGCGTCGTACACAACGCTTGGTGCACCGATTGGCTACAACATGCAATCGAACTCCGATCGCATTGCATTCCAATTACGACACTGGTTTACTGCGCGCACCTTTGTGCGATTGGATCTCGACTACACACGTCATGGCGAGAACATCCTCGACAGCACCGGACGTATCGTCATGGGCGAGGATCCACGCTTCCCGGGCGAAGGCTACCAAGTTCCTGTCGGTAATGTAGGGGGCGACATCCTCCGCGGTGATGGCGACTTCCTCTTCGGCAACGCCTTCCTTCGGGGCAACGTCAGTCATCAGCGCCGCATCCGCGTGTGGTTCTCTGCCGAATGGATGCCCAACATCTTCACCGATCTCCGCGTTGGCTACACCAACCGCAACGGCGGCAACACGCCCGAAGACTTCTTCTTCGGCTCGCTCGAATTGCGCGTCGGGTATTAAACGCGCCACGCGTTGTGCGCATGAATTCGTTGCAGGTGTAGGGGCGAGACCCCTTCGCTTCACTCAGGGCAGCCGGTCTCGCCCGCACGCAATAATCGACACACATCAACGGAACATCGTGGTTTCACCCGATGCATTTACGGGCGAGACAGGGTCTCGCCCCTACATTATGTGCACACCATCATTTGCAATGGTCCATACCGGGGCGACCACATAGGGTCGCCCCTACGGGATTAACGTTTGAATGCGGTGGTTACCGCCTACGGCTTCAGCTTCTGCTTGACGACTTGCAATACTTCGCGTGTTTGATCATCCTTACGGCGAATGACGAACGCTACGAGCTCGCACTTATCGAGACGCCATGCGGCGGTTTCAGGAAGCGTGTAGCGAATCGTCTTCTTGACGCTACTGCCGACAGGCTTTATGTCCGACGCGAGTGAATCGCCATACGTGCCGTTCATTGATGCGCGCAGCATGTGCTCGAACACGTAGTCCTTTACGTGCGATGGGTTGCGACGGTTGTCGGCTTGATCACCAACAATACTGTCTTCTGTGATCCAGACGCACACAGAGTAATCGTTATCGCCGGGTTGGAGATACGTGGCTTCAACGGTTGCGATGATGGTGCGCTTCTCTGCGTGGTAGGTGTGACTGAGCGCAAGGTCTACCTTGGGCTGCTGCGATAACAGTGCCGCAGTGGCTGGCTCCCAGTTCGTGGCGCCTAGCACAAACTTGGTGTTGTACCGTGTGCGGTTGACGAGTCCGTTTGGATTGCCAACACGACTGATGCGGAAGAGCGCATCAAGCGCTTC
>CAMCXP010000039.1 GCA_945883395.1 Melioribacter roseus P3M-2 | reverse complement strand
GGCGCACACGAGCTCGGCGTACGGAACATCCTGGCTGTAACTGGCGATCCAACGCACATTGGCGACTACCCATCGGCAACGAGCGTGTATGATGTTGATTCGATCGGTCTCATTCGAGCGTTGGGAAGGATGAATACCGGACGTGATCTGATGGGCAACCCGCTCGGTGCGCCAACTGGTTTTACGATCGCCTGTGCCGTAAATCCCGCAGCCGAGGATCTCGAACGCGAACTTGATCGCCTCGCGATGAAAGCCGAGCAAGGTGCACACGTAGCGTTCTCGCAGCCCATTTTCGACGATGAAGTGCTTCTCCGTTTTCTTGAACGCATCGAGAACATCGACATCTCGTTCATGCTGGGTGTGATTCCCCTGCGCACGATACGTCACGCTGAATTCCTGCATTACGAAGTTCCTGGAATGACTATCCCTAGCTGGGTGCGCCAGCGCATGCAGACTGCAGGGTCAGATACCGAGGCAGCAACAGCAATCGGCATCGAGCTGGCTACGGACTTCCTCCATAACGTTCGTGATCGCATTGATGGCATCTACCTTATGCCGCCATTCAAAAAGTACGACATCGCCGTCCGCATACTTTCTGCTCTTACCATTTCGTGAGAATACCATGGACCCCTCGGTTTCACCACCGATCAGCTACCTCAGAGTAGGATTTGGCCGGCGCGCTCTGGCATATTTCATCGACATGCTCATCATGCTCACGCTCTCGGTTGCCGTCGGCATCGGAGCCGTGTTGCTCGATGCTCGTATTCCGCAAGTGATTTCCGATCAGCTTGCGAGCATCTTCGAATTGTATAATGCCTTGGGTATCGATCGCGGTGCGCTTGATTTTATGCAAACGATGTTCGGCGGTATGTTCCTCGGAAGCCTTGTGTTGGGAGTCGCCTACCCACTCATTGAGGGTGTTACAGGAGCATCGCCCGGCAAGCGCACTCTTGACATCTGCGTGGCAACAGCAGACGGCGACGAGCCGACGTTGCGCATGTATCTGCGACGCTACCTCGTGAAGGACCTGGGAAAGATCCTACAGCTTCTTGCACTTTCTCCAACGCTTGGGTTGCTGGGTGGAATCAGCACGATCTACGATCTTGTCTTCTTCGTCGGCTGCTTCCTGGCCCTCGGCGTCAATCGCATGGCATTGCACGACATGATTGCCCAGACAGCAGTGTTCCATCGCGCAGACGCTCGACCACGCTCGTAACGATTACCTTTCCGATTATCTTTTGCCTTCTGGATCATGGCCTACTATTCCGACTACCTCGCACTTGACGAACTGCTTAACGCGCAACACTGTGAGAGTGCCAAGCATGGCGACGCCGCTCACGACGAGCTCCTATTCATCATCACACATCAAACGTTCGAGCTCTGGTTCAAGCAGGTGTTATTCGAGATCAACTCCGTCATCACGCTTCTTCATCGTCCGTACATTCCTGAGCAGGATGTTGCGACATGCCTTGCGCGCATCCAGCGATCCAATCGGATCATGGAACACCTGGCAAATCAGTTCACACTGATCGAAACGATGACGCCCGGCGAATTCATGGACTTCCGTTCCTATCTCAATCCGGCGAGCGGTTTTCAATCTATGCAGTGGCGTATTCTGGAGCGAACGCTTGGCGTGCCTGAATCAAAGCGCGTTCTAAAGCACTACACGGAAGCACTCACCGACGAGCATAAGCATGCTCTTGATGCTGCTACAGCCGGTACGAACCTGTTCCAGGCGCTGGAGCATTGGCTCGAGCAGATTCCGTTTATGGAGACGGAAACGTATGCGTTCTGGGACGTCTATCGTAAGGCGGTGGCGGACGTTCTCGAACATGATCGTGCAGAAGTGCGTACCCTAGCAGCAGATGATGGCACCGATCCTACAGATGCCCTCACACAGATTGATGCAAACGAGCGTGGCTTCAATGCCATCTTCGATACCGAGAGCTACGAGCAACTCCGTGAGTCGGGCGCACGACGTCTGTCACAGCGCGCGACGCTTGCGACTCTGTTTATCTCGACGTACCGACACATGCCGCTTCTCCAGGTGCCATATCGACTGGTTGATGCGATCATCGAATTGGACAAGTTTGTTGCTGTCTGGCGCTTCCGTCATGCGATGATGGTGAGTCGCATGATCGGTATGCGCGTGGGAACGGGTGGATCGAGCGGACACGACTACTTGATGCAAACAGCGGTGCGTCAGCGTGTCTTTGATGATCTCACTTCGTTGTCGTCGTTCTTGCTTCCAAGTAAGAACACGCCAGCACTTCCCGACGCCATCGTTCAGCGTCTGCAATTCGTCAACGAACATCGATGAGGCACCATGCACTTACCTGGATGGCTCATCCGCGGTATGTGCAATCCACTTCATGACGTAGCACACCTGTGGTTCCCACCGCACTGTCTGCTCGATGGCATATATCTCGGAGAACGCCCCACCCGCGTGCGCGGCATCAGCGATGAAGCGCTCGCATTTCATCGTGCTGCTCCGCCATCGACTGAGATCTACGCATCTGTGGTTCGGCATATCTCTGCCGACGATGTCGCGATATCATCAGCGCATGCATTGTGGTCGGTTGGACGTGGTACGACGATTGATGCAGCGATCCATGCAATCAAGTATGCGGGTCGACGCAGACTCGCGCGTGAGCTTGGTGCGTGGCTTGAGAATCTCCCCGAAATCGACGTACTCGAGCGTGATGCACTTGTCGTTCCCATCCCGATTCACCCTGCGCGACGTCGTGAGCGCGGTTACAATCAAGCAGAAGAGATAGCTGCAGGGTGGTGCGCAGCATCGAATCGTACACCTCTCGATCGATTGATTGTACGACGGCACAAGAACACATCGACGCAGACCGCGCTGCACGAACAAGAACGTCTCATCAATGTTGCCAGCGCCTTTCACGTCGAGTCGCCTTCGAGTCTGACTGGCCGCCGGTGTATCCTGGTCGATGACGTCATCACGACCGGTGCGACGGTTAATGCGTGCGCCACCGCGCTGCTCGAAGCTGGGGCTGTGCGCGTAGATGCCGTTGCCCTCTGTGTAGCCGTGTAGGGTGCCGTAGAGGGCGGTTGTATCTTGCGCCATGCGAACACTTTACCACACGCTTGCCCTGCAGCTCGTGCTGCTGCTTTGCTGTTCCGCCGTTGTTACATCGGCGCAGACGTTCCGCTATGCTGTCCACGATCAGGATCATGTTCCTGCCTCGGTGCATAAAGAGCGACGTCAGCGCGTGTTAGCATCGCTGCCGGCGAATACGGCTGCGGTTGTGTTTTCGGCAGACATCCGCAATCGGCAGAACGACGTTGATTACGAGTACCGTCAGAATTCCGACCTGCTGTATCTCACGGGGATACCAACGCCGACAGCGACGCTGGTGTTGATCCCCAAGGGCGTTACCATCGGAACGCGCACGGTTCGCGAGGTGGTGTTCATTCGCGCGCGCACGCAAGAGCGCGAACAATGGGAAGGCGTCTCGATGGGTCCGCGCGAAGTGATGGAGATGCATGGCATCGACACTGCTATCGTGATCGACTCACTGCCGAAGTTCTTGGATTCACTGGTGCCGTCGATCGACACCTTGTTTCTTGCAACACTGCCAACAACGTCTGTCGCCATCCCGCTCGCCGGGAAGAAGATCTATGCCAATGCAGAGGTCCGGAAATGGGCGAAGGAACGCAATCCGAACCTCGTGATGTCACAACGTCTGGCAGGTCTGGCTGCGTTTCGTGAAGTCAAGGACACCGCAGAGGTACGCCTGATGCAGCGTGCCATCGATATCTCGATCGAGGGACATTACGCGATGATGCGCGGGGCGCGACCAGGAATGAAGGAGTACGAACTTGAAGCACTCATGGAGTATCACTTCAAGCGTGGTGGTGCTGAGGACGTGGGCTATGCCTCGATCGTAGGCTCGGGCTACAATGCCTGCATCCTCCACTACTCCACCAACCGTCGTCCAACGTCCATGGGTGATCTGGTGCTTGCCGATTGTGGTGCTGAATATCACGGATACACTGCCGACATTACACGGACCTTCCCGATGAGCGGGAAGTTCTCGCGCGAGCAACGTTTGTTATACAACGTGGTACTTGAGGCGCAGGACTCCGGCATCGCTGCCTCGCGTGTCGGTGCGCCGTTCCGCGAGCCCCATAACGCTGCCAAGCGTGTGATTTCACGTCGATTGATGGAGCTGGGTGTTATCACGAAGCTCGAGCAGGTGGGAACGTATTTCATGCACGGCACATCACACTACCTCGGACTCGACGTCCACGATCCCGGCACGTATGGTCCGCTGACAGAACACAGCGTAATCACCGTTGAACCCGGCATCTACATCGCCGAAGGGTCCGACTGCGACCCGAAGTGGTGGAACATAGGCATCCGCATTGAGGATGATATTCTCATCACATCTGCCGGTCCGGTCAACATGTCGGCCAAGCTCGTGCGCACTGCCGACGAGATTGAAGCCGTTGTGGGTAAAGCCCCCTAACGAATCACTGTGCGAATCGGTATGTTCGCACATGGCGTTTATTCGATCGATTTCCGGACTCCGAGCTACGCTTGGAGATGACCTGACACCAGCTGTCGTTGCTGCGTACGCAACGGCCTTTGCGTCGATTCTCCCACCTGGTCCGATCGTGGTGGGGCGCGACGGACGCCCCAGCGGCGTGTGGATGCAGGACATCGTCATAGGCTCCCTCCGAGCGTGCGGACGTGTTGTTCGCTGTCTCGACCTTGCAACAACACCCACAGTGCAGCTCTTCACTGAACATTCCGATGCCGTCGGTGGCATTGCGATTACAGCGTCGCATAATCCAGCCCCCTGGAACGGACTCAAGTTCCTTGATGCTGGTGGTGTGTTTCTCGATGCCGACATGAATGCAAATCTCTGGCGTGCTGTCGATGCACAGAGCACTTCACTCACAGCAGACCAACAAGCCGGCGCAGTTGAATGGACGACCGATGCTGCTTCGCGGCATGTCGAACACGTCTTGGCGTTGCCTGCTTTACAATCCGCGCCGCGTGCCACTGGCGAGCGTGTGGTTGTTGACGCAGTTAACTGCTCGGGTTCATACGTCATCCCGGCTCTTCTTGAAGCACTTGGCTATGCAGTCATCCGACTCTATGCAGATGGTAGCGGGGTGTTCCCGCATGCACCAGAGCCCCTCACAGAGAACCTCACGGAACTTGGTCGTGCAGTGATCGAGCATGGCGCTGCCTTCGGTGTTGCTATCGATCCTGATGGTGATCGCCTCGTGCTCTTCGATGAACGCGGCATGCCGATTGGTGAAGAGCGAACCATTGCTCTTGCCACTCAGGCTGCCCTCACGCTTGGCAAACCCGGCGCGGTAGTTGTGAATTACTCCACAACGCGCCTTGTCGACGACATTGCAGCGTCACATGGATGCACAACCTTCCGCGCGCCTGTTGGCGAGATCAACGTCGTGCGCCGCATGCAGCGTGAACATGCCGTTATTGGCGGCGAAGGCTCTGGTGGTGTGATCTACCCTGCGTGTCATGCCGGACGCGACAGTGTGGTCGGCGTTGGCCTCATCAGCGCATACCTCCGCCACCGCGCCTGCAGTCTGTCGCATGTGTGTGCGGAGTTTCCGCAGTACGCAATGATCAAGACCAAGGTCGTGCTCGACGATCGTGATCGTCTCGCGCAAGATCTTGCACGCGTTGCATCATCTGTGGAGGGGGCTACCATTTCTACTGACGACGGCGTACACTGTGCATGGAGCGATCGATGGGTGCATGTGCGTGGTTCGAATACGGAACCCATCATGCGGATCATTGCAGAAGCACCAACGCACGATGATGCCGAACAGCTTATCACGATGATCTCGGCGTTAATCAATGGATAGTGGCTCGAATCTTCGAAGCATACTTGATGCACGCGCACTGGTTGCGGCATTTGTACAGGATGCACTTGAGCGCGGCCACACCGCGATGCGCACAGAGCAATATAGTTCGGTCGAAGGCACCTTTACGGTTGTCTACGACGAACAGCATTCAGTGCTCGCTGTGGTCGACGCCGTGCTGCCAGCCGAGAGTCCGTTCGATGAGGTACCACGGGATCGTATCCGTACCGTGGCAGCCCGCCTTGAAGCACCATTCTTCCTGCTTACCAATTTCCGACGTGTAGTGACGTATCGCACTGCAGCCGTCACTGAGCGACGTCCGGATGAAGAACAGATCGTTGGATGGCAGCAGGGCGGCGATGTCCAGTCGCTCGATGATCTCCGCGTTGCAGCGACTTCGGTACATGTCACCACGGCTCTCAAGCATGCACTTGCATGGCTTACCATTGAAGTGTCAATGGATGCCGCACATCTCGTGCAGGATGCTGCAGCGTTCTTCGCCGAGCGGGTAACCTCGTTGTTCGACGACATGGTTGCGTGCACTGATGGTAGCACACAGCAGCGTGATGCTGCATTGCGCCTGGGCACCAGCATCTTGGCCTATGTACTTGTACAGTTGCGGACGTCCGACACTATTGATCGGCTGGCGATTCCGTACGGTACGCGAAGCGCCGATCTGATGCTCGACCTCGTGGGCGCGTTCTTCCGTCAGGCTCGACGTCGTGGGTTTGCGATGCTTCCCTCACGTGTCGATGATGTGCAGGTACTCGCGCGACGTGAGCCGTTATTCCGCATGACCTTGGCAGATCTGGTGCATTTCCTGCACCGATTCGATCCAGAACGCCTCTCTGATACAGACCTACATCGTGCTGTCGACAACGTGTTGCAACGCTGTGCTCGTGCGCAGCGAACATCGGTGCCGACCATCGATGCCATTGACCTTGCGTTGCGTGCTGCGCGCTATGTGCGCCCTGCCCAACCACAGCATCTCCACATGCTCGAGATCGGTCCAACACAGGGTCTTGCCAGCGTTCGTCAAATCCTCATGTCCGGTCTGCACGCATGTGACGCACGAGTCTATGCGCCAACACCTGATGATGAACGCGCAGTTGTTCTACGATCAAGTGGTCGCTTAGACAGTGCTAGTGATGTGCGTGTCCTGCGCGACACGAAGCGTAGTGAAGCGCCATGGGATCTTGTTGTTGCCACGACCACCGACGTTCACGATCGCCACCGACTTCGCGTCTTGCTCGAGCGCATGCCCATCGCCGAGCACGGCGTTGTGGTGCTCTTCCTGCCTCTATCTGCGTTGCACGATGACGAGTATGCCGGCATGCGCCATGTCCTGACGTCGCGCTTCGAGATTGAATGGGTTATCGTCAGCGATGCCGAGGCCTTCGCCGAGCCTGACTCTGGTGTGTGCTGCGTGATTGCACGCTTGAATGGTGCAGAAGATGATTCCACGCTCGCTCGGTTTGTCTACCTGCGACGTCCGATCGCTGCGTTCTTCCCTACCTCACGTGCATCACGAGATTTAGAGCAGGCACGACTCAAGACACTTGATCAGTTCGTCGCATATCTTGATGCCTCCGAGCGTGGCAAGCTCAACGACGAAGCAGTCGTTCGCATGGTCGATCAGGTTGCACTCCGTCAGCGCTCATCGTGGGAAGACGAACTCATTCCGCCCGATATCATCGCATCGATTCTTACCAAGACAGGTGCATCACTCCGTCCGCTCCGCACGTATGCCGACGTCACTGGTGGCATTCGCACCGGGGCGAATGAAGTGTTTGCTCCGAATTCACATGAAGTGGCAACCGACGATCTGGAAATGCAGTTCTGGCAGCGTACGCTCGACAACGGAAACGTGCGCGATAACCTCCTGCTAACCTCGTACGATGATATCGACACCATGTGCGGACTTCCACATACGGATCGACGGTTACTCCTGCTGCCGCGCGATCGCAATGCCATGGCTGGCACGAATGTGCTGACGCGCATTGAGCGTGCTGAGCGGGACGGCATTCACCTACGTGCGTCGGTTCGCCACCGGGATGTTTGGTGGCACCTCGCCGAGCCATCTGTACCCCATATCGTGATCCACAAGCATCAGAGCGACCGTTGGGTGGTTGGCCGTAACACCGCGCATGCCTTCATCACGGACGCCTTCATTGGTGTGACACTACATGATGAGTCGCTCGCCGATGCTATTGCTGTATGGATGAATTCAATACTCGGCCTCTTCCTCTCGCAGCTTGGTCGGTTAGAAGATCATGTGCTGGACATTACCGTGCGTGATGCGCAGGAGTTCCCAATTCCTACGCCGGAGATTCTCAGCGCTCTCGATCTCAAGCGCCACAATCAGCTTATCCGCCGTCCAGTTCGCCGACTCGCCATTGAGCTCGGAGCAGCGTCTGCCGATACAGTGCGTCAGGAGACCGTGTCGCGCGATCGTCGAAAGCTCGACGCGTGGCTCATGACGGACGTCTTCAATCTCACCGACGAAGAACAGCGCTGGGTGTATCGCTTTGCCATGACCTGGTGGTCGCGTCCGTCAAACGTGCGGCACCTCACCAACGCACTCACAAGTGTGCTTGAGCGCACGGTCAAACTCAAGCCTCTCAAAAACTGGTATCAACCGCAGATCGACCAGCTCCCTGTTGAGCATCGGCGTACCATCACCGTCCCGTCTGGCATCACATCTGCTGATGTCGATGGAACGATGTTCGGTTGGCGTGTCACGTGCACCAAGGGCGGTCGGCGCGACGAGACCATTGAGTGTGCCAGCAACGAGGAGGCTGAACTAGTAGCCTTGTTTGTCAACCTCGGCAAGGTGCGCATCGATGTGCCAACAGACCAGCCAATCATTGCAGAGCTTCTTCCGCGTGTTCGGACGTTCTGCGCTGATCTGGATCGAGCGTTGGACGACCTCACGCGCTACGTACCCGATGACCTTCGTCCGGCCCTCCGGCAAAGCGTCATGCGCTCCGTCGCAGGATAGCAGCGTCACGTGCCGCGGGCGTTGTTGCTCGTGGTGGAATCGCTCTCTCGACACACCATATCATCGCACTCTCACGCGCTGGCAAACTCACAGCGAGTACTATCGTTCGGTTAAGCCGCAAACACGACTCTCTCACCAGCGCTCTTGCCGAACTCGGACGCCACCCGATGGACCTCGAGGAGCAGGCTGCTGAGGTGATCGATCAGTGCAACCGTGCAGTAACCGACATTATCTCCTGCGTCGACGTCCGGTATCCTGCGTCGCTTCTCCACTTAGCGTCGGCGCCGCCATTGCTCTATCTGCGTGGCACACTGCCATCACGCGCATCAATCGCGGTGGTTGGCACACGTGCACACACCATCCAGTACGGGAAGCCCGTCACCGAGTATGTTGTGCGTGAATGGACTCTTGCCGGGTGCGCCATCGTGAGTGGGTTGGCCCAGGGCATTGATACCATTGCCCATGAAACATGCCTGCGGCATGGCGGTTGCACCGTTGCTGTTATCGCCAGCGGCACTGATCGTATCACCCCTCGAACCGCACAGGATCTCTCGAGGCGTATCATCGAAACAGGCGGGTGCATTGTCTCCGAGCACGCCTGTGGAGTTAAAGCCTACGCACCTGCGTTTCCTGCACGCAACCGCATCATTGCTGCGCTCAGTAGTGTGGTTGTCGTTATCGAGAGTAAGGCAAGGGGCGGCGCGTTGATCACAGCGCAAATGGCTTGCGATATCGGGGTACCGGTCTATGCCGTGCCCGGACCCATTACGTCGTCGCGAAGCGTTGGCTGCAACACACTCATCCGTGACGGACATGCACGTGCACTGGTCCACCACCTTGATGTCGCATCACATGTCACGCTCGCATCGTCTCGATCCGATGTATGCGATGCAGGTCGGCAACCATGCGACACCGCATCGGCCAAAGGAATCGATGAGATCGCCCACCAATGGTCATGCACGATCGCTGAAGCTCGGACACGCCTCGGCCTACTCGAACTAGACGGAACAGTTACAGTATTGCCCGGAGGGTTATACGTGATTCCCGAGTAACGCCCCTATCTTGCATCATGTCCATCGCTTCACGTAAAGAGCAGCACGTCAACCTTTCCCTTTCGGGCAAGGCAACGTTCCGTGAAAAAACAGCGGGATTTGAACGCTACGAGTTCGATTACAGCGCGATGCCAGAGTGTGACTTCCGCGATGTACGCATCGACACCACGTTTCTCGGCATGCCATTGCGACGTCCGTTGATGGTAACAGGCATGACAGGTGGCTACCCCGATGCAGCGCGTATCAACGCCGGCATTGCCAGCGCGTGTGTCGAAGCCGGCATTGCCATGGGCATCGGCTCCATGCGTGCTGCACTCACCACATCTACTCCCGATCCCAGCTTTAGCGTAGTTCGCGAGGTGTCGTCCGAGATCCCCATCGTTGCCAACCTCGGCGCTGCACAACTCGCGGTTTGGCATCGCGACGGTTCACTACTGGACATGGTAGATCGTGCCGTCGACATGATCGGGGCACGTGCACTTGCCGTGCATCTCAACCCACTGCAGGAGTTGCTCCAACCAGAAGGCGAGCCGCAGTTTCGGGGTGTTCTCGACGCCGTCGAGCACCTCGTGGCGAGTAAGCGCACAACGGTGATCGTGAAGGAAGTTGGCGCAGGCATATCGGGTGCTGTCGCACAACGACTCGTCGATGTAGGTGTTACACATATCGACGTCGCAGGAGCTGGTGGGACGTCCTGGGCTGGCATTGAAATCATGCGGCGATCAGACGCCGATAGTGTTGATCATCTCTGGGATGTTGGCATTCCGACAGCAGAGTGTATACGGCAATGTCGTGCTGTCGTGCCAACGCTCATCGCCTCCGGCGGGATTACAAACGGCACAGAGTGTGCAATTGCCCTTGCGCTTGGGGCACACGTTGTTGGCTCGGCACGACCAATGCTCGAGGCCTTTTACCGCGGTGGAAACGACGCAATTGTGCAACTTGTGGATGTTTGGGAGATCCACATTCGACAGTGGATGTTCCTCACAGGGTCTGTATCACTTGATGCATTCCGAGCTACTTCACCATTGATTCCGCGCGCATGACCACCGCTGCAACGATGGCCATATCCCCAGAAGCATACGCCCCCTATCAACACGATGTTGAGCAGGCGCTGCGCAGTGCGCTTGATGAATTCCGTGAACCCACGTGGTTGTACGACCCCGTGCACTACCTCTTTGATGGAGGGGGCAAGCGGGTTCGTCCCATGCTCACGCTGCTCGCATGCGAGGCCGTAGGTGGAGATCGACATGCCGCTCTGCCGGCTGCAATTGCCGTAGAACTCCTGCACAACTTCACGCTTGTTCATGACGACATCATGGACAGCTCAGAGAAGCGTCGCGGACGTGACACGGTGCATGTGAAGTGGGATACCAACGTTGCCATTCTCTCGGGTGATGTGATGATGGGCATGGCGTTGCGTCTACTCATGCGCAGCGCGCAGCACGCTCCACGTCCGCTCGATGTGATCGATGCGTTTTCCACAGGCCTCATTGAGGTCTGTGATGGACAAGCACTAGACCTTGCGTTTATGGACCGACGTGATGTCACGCCTGAAGAGTACTTCGCGATGATCGAGCGGAAGACTGCGCGTCTGCTCGAGATGTCGGTTGCAATCGGCGCAAACGTTGGTGGTGCAACAAATGGTCGGGTGGAATCACTCCGCGCCTTTGCACGCGGCATCGGTATCGCGTTTCAGCTGCAAGACGACGTACTCGACATTATCGGTTCGGAGCAGTTCGGCAAGATGCCCGGTGGTGATGTTCTTGAAGGTAAGCGTACATGGCTCATGCTCGAGTGCACACGTCGTGTGCAGGAACGTGCAGACGCGCCCGAGCATCATCTACATCTGCTTGATGCCTTCTACGCCAGTGGAGCACTTACCAAGACTGACGTACCAGCCGTGCTTGATATGCTCCATCATCACAATGTGATCGCTGACGCCTCGATACTCGTTGAGCGCTACACCAATGATGCATTTGCACATCTCCATACACTGCCGCCGACGCCAGCTCGGGATCTCCTTGAGGGCCTCGGTCGACAATTGATGGAGCGCCGAAGCTGAGTATTTTGCGCCATGCGCATTACGGTTATCGGTGCCGCCAAGAGCGGACTAGCAGCGGCGGAACTCGCCCATCGTCAAGGACACGACGTATTTGTCACAGAAGCCACGTCGGCTGATCATGCAGCCGACGCAGCGGCACTCCTTACGTCGCATGGCATTGCTGCCGAGTTTGGCCGGCACACGCAGCGCGCACTCGATGCAGACATGATCATCGTCTCTCCTGGGGTGCCCCCTTCCCATGCACTGCGCATGCAAGCGTTGCAGAATGGTGTTGAAGTGATAGGTGAGCTCGAGTACGCAAGTCGCTTTCTGACAAACCCGATCGTTGCGATCACCGGTACCAACGGGAAGACCACCACAACGGCACTCACAGCCAAGGTACTCTCCGACGGCGGCAAGCCGGCAGTAGCTGCAGGCAACATCGGAACACCAATGAGTTCACTCGTTGACGTGATCGATCCATCGACCATCATCGTTGCAGAGTGCAGCTCCTATCAGCTCGACACAACGACGACCTTCCGTCCGCATGTGAGTATGATCTTGAACATCACGCCGGATCATCTCACCTATCACGGGACATTTCAACAGTACGTTAATGCGAAGTGGAAAATTGTTGCGAACCAACAGGCCAACGACGTTGTAATTTTGAATGCCGATGATGCACATGCAGCTAACGCAGCATCGGTAGCTCGGGGTATGGTACGCTACTTCAGTCTTCGTAAAGAAGTCGAGGGAGCATTCGTCCGGGGGGACGAAATCATACTTCGGGACCAGCAGCATAACGAGGAGATCCTCATGGCCTTGCGACGTCTAGGTCTGCCAGGAGCGCATAACTCTGCGAACTCCATGGCGGCAACTCTCGCGGCGCGTGCATTCGAAGTGCGCAACGAGAACATCCGCGATTCGCTCATGTCGTTTAACGGCGTTGAGCACCGATTAGAAGCCGTGCGCACGCATCGCGGCATTCGCTACATCAACGACTCCAAAGCAACAAACGTCAACGCAGCATGGTTTGCGTTGTCGAGCTTTGACCACCCGATTGTGTGGATTGCCGGAGGGCGTGGCGACAACAACAACTACACTGAGCTCGACGAGCTGGTAGCCGCCAATGTGAAGGCAGTTGTGTGTGTTGGTGAAGACGCCGATGCCATCTTCAATCACTGGTGTCTGTCGAAGCGGTGCGTCAAGGCAGCCTCACTCGAGGCTGCCGTGCGGGCAGCAGCGGACCTTGCGGTTGCCGACGACGTTGTGCTGTTCTCTCCAGCGTGCAAGTCCTTCGACATGTTCGCCAACTACGAAGAGCGCGGCCGGGCGTATAAGCAATTCGTTACGGCGCTGTAACCAGCACTCCACTGATATGAGGCTGTTGTCCGTGCCCTATAGGGGGCAGTTCTCAACGTAGGGATCTGCTTCTAGGGCTAACAGTATCTTTTGCGTAGTATCACCTGAGTAGTGTTATTCACAGTTATTTGGGGTTCTAGTATGGGACGTCGTTTCTTGTTGTTTTTAATTTGTGCGTTCGCAAGCTGCCAGCTGGTCTACGGTCAAGATGAATTTCCTGACTGTTATTGGACAAATCCAATCGGGTGTACAGATCCGTGGCTGAATGCTACAGAGACGTTTGATATGATTTATTCAACATCACCCATGTGTGTGTTCCAAGTGACAGTGTACTATAAGTTCCGATGCTCCCAGTATGAAGTGTACGAGTGGAGTTCGCAGCCAACTACTGCAATTCCAGCTGGCTGCGCATCTCTTGCAGACATCTATTCATTCATGACGACACCCGCTTTTAAGAATCAACTGTACTCTCGGGTTGGAGCTTTTGCGGCGCGGACGTATGCGGCCACCTGGCCGGGCCTGATACCAAACTGTCCCAGTACTACCCTGCAGATAACTTCAAAGTACGCTAGCTGTATGAAGCCAGTTGTTGAGTATACATTTCCAGGAGGATCAACCAGTACTCTTGACTATCTCTCATTTAATGGCTGGGACTATTATCTCAATTACTACTCTTCCACTGGCGGCGTCATCAGCTCGATCAAACTTGTTAGATGCGTAGAGACTTCATGTTGCTACCAGAAGAGTGCGATTTGCCGGTTACCCGACGGTTCGCTGAGTGTGACTCCCGGAAATTGGATTGAGATTGGTCCATGTCCCCCGCTTTCTCCATCGTGCACTATCAAAACGTGCAATTGATCATCGCGAGATTAGCCGTCATCCTTGTGATGATTCTGCATGTGGTCTGCCTCGGAGCACAGACCATTATTGCAACAAACCATACGTCTTTGAAGTATGGCACTGATGCGTTTAGCAGGGCAATCCGTGTGGATTCCGCCACGTGCCTCGTTGTCGGAGACAATGGACGATATGCATCTGTGGACTTGCGTACTGGCATTGCCGCGTGGGACAGCGTATCGTTACGCGTTCCCCTTGTTGACGCCAGTTTGCGGGAAGGCAACCTCCTTTTGTTGAGCCGTCGAGGGACAGTCTACATCAAAGGCGGTGACATAGGGGTTCCGGAGCTGCAGATTCCTGACACTGCAGTTTGTACATCTGTAGCATTCAGACAAAAAGATATCGTTGTAACAACCAAGAGCGGGAATGTCTGGTCGTATAACAAGGATCGGCCTGAGCCATGGATGCTCGAAGCAACGTTCGACGCATCGTTAAACGCTGTGCGCACAAACCAACGTTACTCTGTGGTCGTTGGTACGCGGGGCTTCATTGCACTCTGGGATAATGCAACGGAACGCTGGTCTCAAGTCACTGATGACTCATTGCGTGGCGACCATGCGTGCATCATGCTACGTGATAGGGACTTCTTCGTCGGTTCGGATTCTGGATACATTTATCGCGTCGATGCACACACCAAGGTCGTTAAACGAATCAGGCTTCAACAACCATTTCGTTTCCCAGTTGACGCCGGCGCGGAACGTCCTGATAGAACGTTATCGATCACGGAGTCCTCAAACGGACGCATCGTATGCGTTGGTTACTATGCATTCTCGTCGATTGGTTGTTACTCGTTGAGTGCTGATGGAGATAGTATTGAAAGGACTCCGTATCTCATCGCGATCGACGATCTTTCTCGCAGCCCTGAGTCATATGTGTTGCACGTCACCACGAACGGAGATACGTCGAGAGTTGTGACACAACAGGGCACAACGAGCCCTGCTTTCGTTCTATCGCAACATCCATCTGCGACACGATGGAATGCTCTCGTTGTCACAGGCAGATTTGGTGCAATCAGAACCGAAATGAGTGACGCACTGATTTGCTATGACGAGATGATTTCAGGTGTATTCGGCAGAGGCGATGAACTGCGAACGTTGCGAGTGCGCAGACCTCGTCCGCTGTGGAGGAACGTCGACTCCGCAGCTCGCACCTTTGTGTGCACCCAGCCCAATGACGAGCTCAACGCTGCAAATGACACCTTGAGTACCCTCCGTGGATTATATAGGCTATCATACGCACAGGGCGACACGATCATAATGTCTGGCGACTCTGCACGCATCGCTGTCAGTGTAGATGCTGGAGTAATGTGGCGCATTGGAACACTCCCAATAACACCTTCAAGCGGCATCGTGTTCAGTCCGCGAAGCGTTATCGTAGGATCAACTATTGTTGTAAATCAGGCCAACACGCTGTTTGTGGGCGACATTGACAGCATGGACTTTAGAGAAGTAGTGCGGAACAGGAGCGGTATCGATGTTATAACACGAACACACATGAGCTCAACGGATGAGGACAGATTCTGTGTTCTTCGGACTGACTTCGTAGGCGATGCTAAGGTTCGGTGTGTTGTTGAGGAATGGACTGTCGATCACGACTCATTCAAGCACGTGCAGGATGTTGCCATTCCAGATGCCCACATACAAGACATTCAGCTCTTCGTGAGTAACTCAGTGTTATCGTATGTGACGTGCCTCTGGGACGAGATGGATTCTTCGGCAGTGTCGAATCTCTTGGTGCGCTATGTAGGTCGCGATTGGATAGTAGATACGATGTTTGTGCGCGTTAGCCCATCCAACTTCGAGAAGCTCCGAGCCCCTCAAACACCAATGCTGTTCCCGTTCGGTGATACGGTTCTTTCGTCCTATGGAAGCGATGGTGTTCATCTGTGTAGCATCGATGGAGGCCGAACCTGGCAGTTTGTCGTAGAGGAGTTCACATCATCCCCACGGCGCTCAACGGCTGTCTGTGTAAGTAATAGTAGGGTTGTCATGGCCGGTGGATTTTCATGGCTTGCATCGTTCAAGATTCCGGGTATCGTGACCAGTGTTGCTGAAGAGACAGGACAACTTGACACATCTGAATGCTCCGGAAGTTTGACGTGGAATCCGTCACTGATCTATGACATCTACAACCTCCAAGGACAGCGGATAGCAACTTCCGCACGAATTGAATCTGGGCATGTTCTGATGAGTGACGATCTGACACTCGCCGATGGGATTGTGTTAGCGAAGTGCACATCTCAACAGCGGCAGCCCTTCATAGCTATTCTTCGTGACAGCAAGATCATCGGTGTAAATCGCTGAATTGCCCGATGTTTGGATATGGGGCTTGCATTCCCCCAGTATGGTGTGATTCTGTAGCGACACACAACTTGCATTGAGTGGCT
>CAMCXP010000038.1 GCA_945883395.1 Melioribacter roseus P3M-2 | reverse complement strand
GCGAGCCAGTCTATGAGGAACGAGATGTCAACACATCACAAAGAACAATTGAACTTCGTGATGCAACATCGGGCCTGTATCTCGTTCGTCTCTCCATTGCAAACACGACGATCACGAAGAACGTTGTTGTCAACGAATAATCTCGGAGCTAACAACTGGAGCTGGGTCGGTCTGACCCTATATTGGCCCCTTTCCTTCCACCCGTAACCCCTTTTCATGCGCAATCTCTCCTTGTTCCTTGCCATTGTCACGTTGAGCGTGACACTTCAATCATGTTCTCCGTGGACGGTGAAGACTGATGTCGATCCCGACATCAACTTCGCCGAGCTGAAGACGTATATGGTTGCGCGTAATACGCGTATTCCAAACGACGTTCTGGCGCAGGAAGAAATCACGCGCAAGCGCGTGATCATTGCCATTGAGAACGAGCTGCAAGAAAAGGGCTACACTGTGGCAGGCGACTCCACGACAGCCGACATGACTGTGCTGACCTATGCCGGCGTGAAAGAGCGCGTTAACTACAGTACCATCGGCATGTCGTATGGAGGCTACTGGCGCTGGGGCGGCCCGGGCATGTACGGTACGCAAGTGGTGGAAAACCGCTACACAGAGGGTACGCTGCACATCGACATCTTCGACAACAAGAAGAAGCTGCTTGCATGGCAGGGCCAGGCGACGGGTGTGTTCACGATGCAACAGGCCGACACACCAGAGGAACGCCAGGCGGTGGCCAACGAGGTTGTTGATGCAATTCTAAGTCGGTTCCCGGTCGTCCAGAAGTAATCAGAAGTAATTCGATTCGTCCCGCCATCGCACGATCTTCCAAACGTCGTTGATGGTGGGACGTTCTATTCTGAGGTTGACCCGGCCTTGTGCGCGAATAACGTCGCTGGGATTAAAGGTGATCGTGAGGTTGAATCCACGAGAGATTGTCAAGGCAACACTGTCACCCTCAGTGATGACAACGTCGTTCCAGACAAGATCCAGCTGTTGTGCGGCGTTAAATAGTCCGTGTGTAGCAAGCATGTCTTCGTCACGACCCCACGTGACGTCGATGCCTTTGTCGTAGTTCCGGTACACAAACGAAAACGTACGGTCGAGAAGTCGACCGTACGTCATGGTGTCTTTAAAGACGTAGGAGTAGCGAAAGTTCTGAAACAGTCCGTCGACGGTGCGCTGATCGCCCAAGACTTCAGCTGCCTGTGATCCATCAGCAAGTGCCGGAGCGAATGGATTGGTGCATGAGGCAACACCGAGGCCGATGCCTCCCGCAAGAAGCAAGGCCATGCACGCACGAACAACGATCGTAGTTGTGCTGTGCACAGTCGTTCTTACCAGAATCGCAGGCCGAAGAACATAAGGATGCTTGCGAAGAACGCGATACCGCCAGCCCAGCCCATCACAGCTGCTGTGTGCGGTCCGCGAGCGCTTGTACCACCAGCGCCAAACAACATGCCGAGAGTTCCCGTAAGAAGGCCTGCAACTACTGGATGCCAGTGCATTACCTGCTGGATACCAACGGATGTGACGATCAGGAGAAGACCAAGAATGATGCCAAACAGGCGGGTCGCACCGTTGTCGGCTACATGGTCGTGTGCCGATTCGTGTGCTGCGTCGTGTGCTGCGTCGTGTGACATAAGAGAACGTCCTCAAGAATCAAGTTGTCGAGTCAAATGCTCAAGGGAGACCTGCGAAAGATACGCAGGAGATCAATTACTCAGCTGTGCTTTCAGGATAGACCACGTGCTTTCGAGTGTGTCGACTGGACGTTTGGCATCGCTCCATCGGGTGATGCTCCATAATCCGCTGGCCTCTGGTTGAATACTGAGCACCATCGTGCCAGTGAGCACATTGGGAATACCGGCAAGATCAAGTTTCGCTAAGAGTCTATAATCACCAACCCAGATGAGTGAGTCAGGCGATGAGAAGGCTACCGAGCTATTGCTGAACTCGAGCCCCAGATTTACGTCCGACGGAAGTCGCGCGATGATGGAGAGGAACGCCTGCTGCTCCTTAGTAACCGACCATGATTGGAAGATGGCTTGAAAGCGAGCGCCGGCTTCGGCCGACGGCTCGAAGACATACGGTGCACGGCTTCGCGAAGGATCGGCTAAACACAGCATGAAGTTCTGCGTGTTCTTTTCGATCACGGCATTGCGGAAATTCTCAATCACGATTTGCGGACTGGTTGGAGGCTCGTAGGTGCCCCGATTGCCCGTTGGCTCCTCAGGTGTGCGCGTAGCACACGCGCTGATGAGCGTCAACAATGCGAGAACAACAAGCGCACGTGATGTAAGGGCTGCCGTCATATGGCGGTTGCAATCATGATACATCGCGGCGACGATGCTGCATCAAAGGGTTCACCACTATACGTCCCCAGTGTTGCGGTCACACGCAGTCCTGCAGTGACAGCCATATCAAACAACGCATCGTTGTCGTACAACCAAACGCGTTCTTCAAAGGTCTGCTCCTCGCTGCATGGATTATTCACCGTGATGCGCTTGCGAACAAAGGGCTCATCGATCCACCGCTCTTGAAGAATGGTAACACCATCAACCATTGATAGCGTCTCAGGCTCTAACGTGGCCCGCACGCGATGTGCATTGAAGAAGTCCATCACGAACACACCACCTTCAACTAACGAGGTCCGCACGTTGCGAAGTACCGAGAGATTCTCCTCGTGTGTGTCGAAGTAGCCAAAGCTCGTGAAGAAGTTGGCGATGGCTTGGTAGGGGGCTCCCGGGAACGGACCTCGCATGTCGCCACGCACATAGGTTACGTTTGGGTGGGGATAGAGCTCTTGGGCTCGATCTATCAAGTAGGCCGATCCATCGATTCCAGTAACGCTATAGCCCGCCTCGGCAAGAGCCAGTGCATGACGTCCGTAACCGCAGCAGAGGTCGAGGATGCGTGTGCCGCGTTCGACGTGCGCATGACGCGCCACAAGATCCACTGCTTCGCGAGCTTCTTCTTCGGTGCGGTGTCGATAGAGACGCATATACCATGGCGACTCAAACCATGATTGAAACCAGGTGGGAGTGCTCATACAGGTACACGTCCCTCGAAGGCTCGCGCGAGCGTGGCATCGTCGGCAAATTCGAGGTCAGATCCCATCGGAACACCACGGGCAATCCGTGTGAGGCGTATGCCAAGGGGCGATACAAGCTTGGCGATATACTGCGTGGTGACCTCTCCCTCGACGTTGGGGTTCAAGGCGAGAATAACTTCGGTGACCTCTGACGAGAGTCGTGCGATCAATTCCTTCAATCGGATGTCTTCAGGGCCAATGCCATCGAGCGGACTCAGAGCGCCGTGAAGCACGTGGTAGCGCCCCCTAAAGTCGCCGGTGCGTTCAATTGCCATAACCTCGGACGGCTGCTCAACAACGCATATCATCGACGGTAGACGCTTTGGCGAGGAACAGATAGAACATGTCTCAACATCCGTAAATGTATGGCACACCAAGCACTCACGCACCTGAGCCCGCATTTCGACCAGGGCACGAGCGAAAAGCTCGACGTTCCCCTGTGGCTGACGCAGAATGTGGAAGGCAAGCCGGCGGGCCGTTTTCTTGCCAATTGTCGGGAGGCTTGCGAAAAGCTCAACGACGCGCTCAATGGAATCGGAAGGTAACATAGACACGAAGTTACGGGTAAGATGGATTTCTGCACTTGGACATCGAAACCTTCGTCATCTCTCTCCGTAACTTGCACAATCATTGATGAAAGGTTACCCTCATGGGAATGTTCTCCCGCATCTCGGACATCTTTAAGTCAAACGTTAACGACGCACTGGATAAGGCCGAGGATCCAGAGAAAATGCTCAAACAGATGGTCCTCGAAATGGAGGAGTCTGTTAACAAGACCACGCTTGCCGTTGCAAATGCAATAGCAAACGAGAAAAGCTTGGAGCGCAAGATCGCGAAGGAGCGCGCCTCCCTCACCGAGTGGCAGAACAAGGCAATGCAAGCGCTTAGTGCAGGACGTGAGGATCTTGCAAAGGCTGCGCTCGAGAAGAAGGCTACTGCCGAACGCAACGTTGCAGACCTTCAACCGATTTATGTGCAGGCAGCTGCAACGTCGGTCAAGATGCGTGAGCAACTCGAACAACTCAAGCGCAAGCTTGATGAAGCTCGCTCACGTCAGAGCACGCTGATCGCACGTTCACAGGCAGCAAAAGCACAGAAGCAAATCGCGCAGTCATTCTCAGGCGTCGGTAGCGATGCCTTCTCAAAGTTCGACAAGTACGAAGGCAAGATCGAGAAGCTCGAATCAGAAGCGGTTGCCTTCGAGCAACTCGCAGGCGAGAACATGGATCTCGACAATCAATTCAAGCAGCTGGGTTCAACTGCGCAAGTCGAAGCCGATCTCCTGGCGATGAAGAAGCAATTGGGTCTGCTCGGAGAAGGCGCATCCAACGAAGGAGATACGGAATGACACCAGATGCAATCGTTACCGCGACGCGTGATCGCGTTGCGCAGTTTCTTCGTGAGCGGTTTCCGTCCACTGAAGATTTCGGAGACGGTTCCTACGCGCTGTCATACGGCTCATCAAGCGTGATTATTGTTGTCCGACCCTATACCGAGACAGACACGATGGTGGAACTGACGGCGCAGGTCGTTACGGGGGCTACGATGTCGTCGGATCTCATGCACTTCCTTCTCCGGAAGAATGCAGAGCTCCACTTCGGCTCGTTCAGTCTGCTCTTCGACGATACGATTATGTACTCATACTCGCTCGCTGGCTCAACACTCGATGCTAATGAGCTGGAAGCAGCTGTTACGTCTGTTGCCGTGATCGCAGATCACTATGATGACGAAATCGTGGCGATGGCAGGGGGCAAGCGCGCAGCCGACGCAGAGTAAGCCGTAGGCCTACGGTGTGATGACACGTATGTGAATATTGCGATTCAGGAAGCGACCTTGCGGTGTTGCATCACTGAAGCGATCGGCAAGTGTACGCGTAACGTACGTCAGATTCTTCCCCGCAACACTCCGCATGTACGATTCCGTGGTAGCAGCGCGTTGTTGCGACAACGCACGGTTGCGGTCGTCGCTTCCAAGAATGTCGGAGCTACCCTCGATGACGATTGTTGAGCCATCCGGCACTTGCTCGGCAAGTTGTCGTAAGAGAATCTTGTCGTCTTCCGAGAGATCCTTCGCGTTGTAGTCGAAGCGGAGGATAGCTTGGAAACGATCTGTACGAAGCGCAATGCGGCGCTGTTGCAACCCTTCAGTCGATACCGCTGTGTCGATCTGTGTGATCACACCACCGGCTGAGGCAACAATGGAAACAGGTGCTGCTGATCCGTCATCTGGTAATGGGATATCGACGGACAGCGTCGTGGTACCATCAGCGCTTGGAATCATCGAGTCGCGTCCGTTAACCGAAACCGTCATCGATGCTGGTCGCTCGGCTGGATTTCCTCCAGCATACGTCGTCCGTATGTCGATCTTCGATTGGAACACCGCAAACTCTTGTGACGATACCCATTGCTGCAGCGGGGCATTCTGGACGACAATGTCCACACGACGGTTTTCTTCGCGACCAAGTGCGTAGTCGTTGTTCGATGCCACACGGGGCAATACTGATGCCGTCGTTGTGATCACCGACGCCGGAACTCCCATGTCGATCAGTGTGCCACGCACAGCCTCGGCACGACGTTGCGAGAGCGCAGTTCCCTGAGGCTCTGATGTTGTTCCGGATGTTGCTCCCTCGAGGATTACACGCGCACTTGGATTGTCGCCGATGATCCTTGCTATGCGCATCATTACCCAAGCATGAGCATCAACCGGATCAGTGCTTACGACCGATCCATCACGGGATCGACGATAGGACAGTGGGATGTCGGCAGACGCGCTGTCGAAGAAGACAGCGTTGACAATTGGTGGTGTTGCTCGGAGTTCATTCCCTGTAACAACTTCGCCTGCCACACGGCGCACGCTGAGCGCGATGCGTGGTTGTGCATAACGCACGGGCTCCTGCCGGCGTTCAACGATCATGGGCGGCGGCGGTGGAGCTTCAACAGGTGGTGCGATGGTCTTTCCTGACGAGAGGCGGAGTGCGATCTCGGCACGCACGCCAAACGTGTTCCATGTTGCATCGGCAACGAGTGAAGTGAACATCATATCGGCACTGATGCGTGGAACGAGGGCAAGTCGATCGCTGAGTTGAATGAAGGACTCTATGGAAGCAGATGCTCCAACGATCGTTGCAGAAGGCGACAGTAAATGTCCAGAGCTCAGAGTGCGTTCCTGTGTCCGAACGCCGTCTACGATAAACACGGCGTTCTCGGGGCTTACAACCGTTTCACGCTGTTCGAAGCTCTTGGCAATGGGAAGGCCAATGCGTGGTGCAAGAGAGACACCGAGACGACGGTGCTGCATTGTACCAATGATTGGGATGATCACCGATGGAGCGAACTCGATGTAGTTGACACGCGGCGCAAAGACGAGGTTGGTAGTGAGTATGACGTCCTCACCCGACACGGGATCGCGCATCGAATAGGTATTGGTACGCGAGAATGATCCACTACGATCAACTAGGCCGATTTCGAGGCCCAAACCAATCTTCGTTGAGAACGGCAGTTCGAGTCCGAGCGATACGGTTGGACCCAATCCTGAGCCTGATGTGAATTCGCCGCAATCAATCAACGGCGCTGTGGTACTCACACTTCCCGAGTGTGTGTTAACCGATAGTCCCGCATTAACACGTAGACCAAGCTGTTCAGTGTATGTCTGTGCCGTGCAGATCGTTGCCGAGGCAAGAAGCAGGAGGGCGATTACTCTCATGGCTGCAAAGCTACGCAACCGGGTCAGACCAAATCGCCTGCTCTGGGCTTAGAACGACAGACGCATTGCAATACCCATGAGGTGGGACTGGGTGGGCCCGATCCCAAGACTGAGGTTCTCGGACACGTCAAAATCGTAGAGATGTGCCCCCACATAGGCGTCAACCGCCGCCAAGCCGTAGGCTATGAAGAAGATAACGCCCGACATATCGCGACGGTCGCGAAACGCCTCCCGCCGAGCGAATAACTGATTGGTAACACGTGACGTCTCGCCAGCAGCCACCGCAGCATCGTACTGCTGCGACGTCGCCTGGAAGTCGGCGTTATTGCGGAAGAACTGCCACGCGGCTATCGCACATGTTCCTGTAAACAGTGGTACCTTCCAATAAGACTCAGTATAAACCTGCCCGAGCCCCGGCAGTGCCAGCGAATACAGTACGGCTGTTGTTGGCGACTTCGTCAAGATCTTCGTCGAATCCGTCTGTGCCATTGTTGCACACGAGAGAAGGACGAATGTACATACCGTTGTTACGGTAGACATGCAATGACCTCTATCTCGACACGGGCGTCCTTCGGCAGACGTGCCACTTCGACTGCGCTCCGTGCTGGACGGTGATCACCCATCTCTGCAGCGTACACGCTGTTCATAGCCGCGAAGTCGTTCATGTCCTTGAGGAAGACCGTCGTCTTGACCACATGCTCGAGCGTTGCTCCACGCGACGCGAGAATTGTCTTGATGTTGGCAAACACCTGCGTTGTCTGCTCTTGAATCGTGCCCTTGAGCATCGTTCCGTCAGCGCGCAACGGGATCTGTCCGCTCAAGAAAATCATGTTACCCCAGCACTGAACTCCATGTGAGTACGGTCCGATTGGTGCAGCGGCATCTGGAGATGAGAACGGCGTTATCATGGCATTCCTTTGGGTTGTGCACGATGTGATCAACACACAGAGTGCGAGAGCAATACTAATGCGGTTCATTGCGTTGTATCACGCTTAATGATGAATACTTCTTCGCCTTCTCGGATATAGCCGTAGCGCTCACGAGCAAGACGTTCAATTTCGGTACTGTCATGTTCAAGGTGGCGAATCGAAGCTCGAAGCGAATCTTCAACGCGCCGCATCTCATCGACATCGCCCTGGAGCGATGATGCTTCACGCGATAATCCGAAACGCGTCATCACGCCGTACGGCGAAAACAAGATGAATGCCACAACAGCAAGCGTCATTCCTGCTACAATCAACAGGCGCTTGCGCGTCATGACGCGCTTCTGTGCTTGAACGGCGGGCTTCTGTGCCATGCGTCGAGTTAGCGAATCAACTGTGTGCGGAGAATACTGCCTGCGTCGGTAACGAGTGTGATCCCGATAAAGCCACGGATCGATGTCGCCACGGGTACGATCGATGTTGTGCCCTGTGCATCGAGTCGGCCGTCATAGAGCGTGCGCCCATGCAGATCAGTTACAACCACACGTGCAGGCTCGGCCGTGGCACGGTGCAGAAGGATGTCGCCTCCACGATCTACGGCCTTGATCCATGACGCATTCGACGCAAGCTCGTTATCGTTGACCGATGTGAAGTCATTAAGATCGAACGCGTACACGCCAGCCGAGTCCACAAATCCTTCTGTGATCTGATGTGAGAGCACCATCCATCCAGCATCCATGGCCATCACTGAGCGTGTCACGGTAGCGATCGTTCCGGGAAGTGGATAGGCAACTTCCTTCCATGCTGTGTCGCCCTCAAGACGATAGGCCTGGTAGGCGTTGCCATCGCGCGTGATTGTCAATAGTGATCCCTGATA
Source organism: Melioribacter roseus P3M-2 (assembly GCA_945883395.1). GTDB lineage: Bacteria > Bacteroidota > Ignavibacteria > Kapaibacteriales > Kapaibacteriaceae > UBA10438. Next base: position 8,129 of record CAMCXP010000038.1, on the reverse strand, counting down.
CGAATCGAGATCCAGTGATACAGGTGGCGGTGTCGGGAGCGTCCACGAGCCAACATCAACAGCACGCTTCGCGGTGAGGTCAAGACGCTTTACGCCACGTACACTCGCGGCATAGACGACGTCGTTGCGCACATACAATACGCCGAGGCCATCCTGCGCGATCGCCGACCATTCGCCCGGCGTGGTTGTTGAGGTGAAGTAAACACCCGTAGTTGTGTTCACGACAAGCATGTCGCCAACAGCAACCATGTCGATGGCGCGTGCCGTCCCGGGTAGGCGAAGTGAGTCAATGGTTTCGTTGCCCTTGTAAATCACGGGTCCATCCGTTGCCAGGTACCACGTGTCGCCAATGGACGCAAGGCGAACCGGCTGTGCACTGCCGATAATCGATCGAAACTCTGTCCATGGCGCACCACCGGTGGTGAAGAATCCGGTAGCTGTGGATGTCGCCGAATCATAACACACGGCAACGCTCACACCTTGTGTGAACTCATCAATCGTGCAGACACGTCCACGTAGACCTGTGGTCTCGACCCACGTCGCACCATGGTCGAATGATTGCAGCGCGACGCTGTCGTAGTAGTAGAGTGTGTTGTATGTCAGCGACATCTTCCCGTTTGGACCGGGTGATGTTGTCGATTGACGAACCCACGGACGCTGTGCAGACGCTGCTGCGACAGCCAGGAGAAAACAGCAAATAATATGACGCATGGTAACCCTCATCAAACAACAGTGGTGCAATCTACTCAGGCCAATCGTGTTTTGGGTATCGCCCCTTCATTTCACGTCGCACCTGCGCATAGGATCCCTTCCAGAATCCCGCCAGATCTTGGGTGACCTGGATGGGACGGTTGGCGGGGGAGAGAAGCTCGATGGTCAGGGGGATGTTCCCTAGAGCAACGAGCGGGGTTTTCGTGACACCGAAGAGGAATTGCAGTCGGACGCTGACGCGTGGACGCTCCGGATCGGCATAGGAGATCACGACCTCCCGGCCTTTGGGCGGACGGTAGAACTCGGGTGCCGCACGGTTCATGGAAGAGCGCTGACTGAAGCTGAGCATGCTTCCGAGGATCGTTGCGAGGTCGAGCTGACGGAGCTCGCCAAGCGTGCGCATGCCATGAAGATGCGGCGCGAGCCACTCCTCGGCAGTTGCACAGAGTCCGTCACGCGAGAGGTCGGGGAGTTCACAGAGTTCGTGATGTCGGCAAAACGCAACGCGCTCACAGAGCCGCACGGCAGCGTCGGACCACGGAAGATCGTTGAGCTCACGCACGGCGAGCTCGCGTGCAAAGGCGCGCGCAAGTTCTTCCTCATCAACATCGGCATGATCACGAAGGTCGATCCGAATAGCGCCAAGCATGCGCTCGGTGCGTGCCACGATCCGTCCGTCACGATCGCTCCATCCCACGAGCGCACGCGCCACAAGTGCATCGCCGAAGATGTCGAGGATCTGCTCAGTGCTAAGGGGCTCGGCAATCACGATGCGGGGCTCCTGCTGTGAACCATCGAGTTCACCAATAGCCAGCCACTCGGATGTGGCAAGTGTGTCGTTGCCCGCGATCCGCGCGGTTCGACCGTTTCGCATCACGAAGCGTCCATCACTTTTGCGTCGCGCAACGCGATCAGGATAGGCGAGTGCGAGTAGCACACCGATGTCGCTCTCCTGGGATGCAACTGTTGCGGTGCGTGAGGATGTATGTGTGCGGAAGTGTTTACGACGTGTGCGTGCGTGTGCAACGCGACCACGATCGACACGGTCATCGGCAAGTCCGTTGAGGACATCGATCCGTCGTGCAAGTCGCGCATCATCAGGAGCACGAAGCAGATCGCGTTCACCAATCACCGTTGCTACATCGAATGCGAGCTCGCTGCTGATGCCGCGCTGTGCAGCAGTAACAATCATGTGCGCAACACGCGGATGCACGCCATAGCGCAGAAGCTCACGTCCGTGCGGTGTGATAGCCCCCTGACCGTCGAGTGCGCCGAGTTGACGGAGGAGATCTTCTGCATGCGCAACATGTGCAGCAGGCGGTGGATCGATCCACGGAACGTCGTGCAATGCAATGCCGTACGCTGCGATGTCGAGTAACACCGACGTGTAATCGGCAACCATGATTTCGGGTGTGCGCTGCAGCGGTAGATGCTGGTGCTCGAGTTCGGTCCACAGACGCACACATCTGCCGGGTCCGGTGCGCCCTGCCCGCCCCTTACGCTGCTCCGCTGCATCGCGTGACGCAGGTACGGTGGTGAGATGCGACATGCCCGATCGTGCATCAAAGCGTGGCTCGCGCGACATGCCACCATCGATGACGGTTGTTACGCCATCAATCGTGAGCGACGTCTCGGCAATTGCTGTTGCGAGAATCACACGGCGTTGCGCGCTTGCTGGACGCAGAATTGCATCCTGATCTGCGAGCGCAAGATCGCCATGCAGCATATGCACGCTTGCGCGATCGCCTACAGCACCGGTGCGCTCAAGCTGCTCGGCTGTGCGACGCAGCTCTGCATGACCTGGTAGGAAGCATAGGATGTCGCCGTTGTCGGCACGCACTGCATCACCGATGGCCGAAGCCATGCGCGTGGGAAGGGGCTCATCATTGTGTGATCGTTGCCATGTTACGTCGACAGGGTAGGTGCGCCCCATACTCTCGATCACCTGCGAATCGTCGAGTACACGCGCGACATCAGCAATGTTGAGTGTTGCAGACATCACGATGATGCGTAGGTCTGGGCGGAGTAACTGTTGCGTGAGACGTGTCAACGCAAGACCAACATCGGCGTTGAGCGAACGCTCATGAAACTCGTCGAAGATCACTGCGCCTACATCGGTGAGCATTGGATCGTGTGTGATTTGCCGTGTGAGAATCCCTTCGGTAATCACCTCGATCCGCGTGGTAGGGCCGACGCATGACTCCAGGCGCATGCGATAGCCGATCGTTGATCCTACCTGCTCGTTGCGCAACGCAGACATGCGTCGTGCTGCTGCTGTCGCGGCTACGCGACGTGGCTCGAGGAGTAGGATCTTCTGTGTGCCAAGCCACGGCTCGTCGAGCAGCGCTGTTGGCACCATCGTTGTTTTGCCCGCACCCGGAGGTGCTACCAGAATACACGAACGTCCATGCAGCAGAGCTGCACGGACGTCGTTGAGGACTTCATCGATTGGAAGGGACATTCGCAAAAATACACGACGACTACATAGGGTCGTCGCTGCTCATTTATACGTACTCCTCGATCGACGGACATGTGCAGATCAGCACACGGTCGCCGTGAGCATTATCAACACGACCAATCGATGGCCAGAACTTTCGGTCGCGCACCCATGGAAGTGGGAATGCAGCCTGCTGGCGTGAGTATGGGTGCTCCCATATGTCGGCAGTTGCGACGAACATGGTGTGCGGTGCATTCTTCAGCGTGTTGTCCTTTGCATCGCTTGCGCCGGTACATACGGCTTCGATTTCCTTGCGGATCTCAAGCAATGTATCAACGAAGCGATCGAGTTCAGCCTTGCTCTCGCTCTCGGTTGGTTCGATCATGATCGTACCAGCAACAGGGAAGCTCAGCGTTGGAGCGTGGAATCCAAAGTCCATCATGCGCTTTGCAATGTCTTCTGCTTCGATACCGCCGCGTTGCTTGAACTCGCGCAGGTCGACAATCATTTCGTGAGCGGCGCGACCGTTTGTACCGGAGTACAGCACCGAGTATGCGCCTTCGAGACGACTCTTGATGTAGTTCGCATTGAGGATTGCGTACTTCGTTGCCATTGTAAGACCATCGCCACCCATCATGCGGATGTATGCCCATGAAATGAGCAGGATCGATGCTGATCCCCATGGTGCAGCGCTGACTGGTCCGACGTTGGTGTTGTCCATCGGGTTCACAACTGGGTGCGATGGAAGGAACGGGGCGAGTTCTGATGTACAGCAGATCGGACCCATTCCAGGACCACCACCACCGTGTGGAATACAGAACGTCTTATGCAGATTTAAGTGACACACGTCGGCACCGATCGCACGTGGCGATGTAAGACCAACCTGTGCATTCATGTTCGCGCCGTCCATATAGACCCGTCCGCCATGCTTGTGCACAATGGCGCAGATGTCCTTGATCGCTTCTTCGAACACGCCGTGTGTCGAAGGATAGGTCACCATCAGCGCTGAAAGGTTAGCCGAGTGCGCTTCTGCTTGTGCCGTGAGATCTGCAACATCTACGTGTCCGTGCGCATCGCTCTTAACGACAACGACCTTCATACCAGCCATCACAGCTGATGCAGGATTTGTGCCGTGTGCAGATGATGGGATCAGCACCACATTGCGATGCTGTTCGCCACGCGAGTGGTGGAAGCCGCGGATCGCCAGAAGTCCAGCATACTCACCCTGCGCGCCAGCGTTTGGCTGCAGTGAGCATGCATCAAAGCCTGTGATCTCGTTGAGCCACGTAGAGAGTTCGCTAAACACACGCTGATAGCCCTGCGTCTGCGACAGTGGAGCAAACGGGTGAATGCGATTGAACGATGGCCACGTGATCGGAATCATCTCGGCAGTTGCATTCAGCTTCATCGTGCACGAGCCCAGTGCGATCATCGAGTGCGCAAGCGAGAGATCCTTGTTTTCGAGACGCTTGAGATACCGCAGCATCTCGTGTTCGGTGTGGTAGCTATTGAACACGGCGTGCGTCATGAAGTCGGATGTACGTGCAAGCGACGCAGGGATACCGCTTGGTGCGCTTGCAAGAAGTTGCTCAGCCGATGGCACAGTCTTGCCTGCTGCGTCGGCAAAGATGGCAAGCAATGCTTGGACATCGGCGACGGTTGTTGTTTCATCAATCGAGACGCCAACGCACGAGCAATTCGGAACGTAGCGGAGATTGATCTGCTGTGCTTCAGCGCGCTGACGGATAGCTGCATGGTCTGCGTTGACGCAGAGTGTGTCGAACCATGTCGTCGAGCAAAGCTCAAAGCCAAGTCCGGTCAGACCCGTTGCGAGTGTGCTTGTGAGGGAGTGTACGCGATGGGCGATACCCTTGAGTCCGTGCGGACCGTGGTAGACACCGTACATCGCTGCCACGTTGGCAAGAAGTGCCTGCGCAGTGCAGATGTTCGATGTTGCTTTGTCGCGACGGATGTGCTGCTCGCGTGTCTGCAGCGCCATGCGAAGAGCAAGATTGCCTTGTGCATCGATGCTCACACCGATGATACGTCCTGGCATCATGCGCTTGTATGCCTCACGGGTAGCCATAAACGCAGCGTGGGGTCCACCATATCCAAGTGGCACACCAAAGCGTTGTGCACAACCCACCGCTACATCGGCGCCGAACTCACCAGGAGGCGTCAGCATTGTAAGTGCGAGCAGATCTGTACCAACAGTGACCAGTGCACCGGCGGCATGTGCACGCTCGCAGAATGCTGCATAGTCTGTTACTGTGCCGTCGCCGGCTGGGTATTGAATGTATGCGCCGAAGATTGAGCCGTCGAACTCCATCGTCTTCCAATCGCCAACGACAATCTTGATGTCGAGTGGGAGAGCTCGCGTGCGGATCACTTCGAGCGTCTGCGGAAAGACATTGGCATCGACGAACAGCGTATCTGCAGCCTTCACCTGCGCGCCACGAGCGGCGTGCATCAGGTGCATCGCTTCTGCTGCTGCCGTGCCTTCATCAAGCAGCGACGCGCCAGCAATGTCCATCTTTGTCAGGTCGGTCACCATCGTCTGGAAGTTGAGCAAGCTCTCGAGGCGACCCTGAGCGATCTCAGCCTGGTATGGTGTGTACTGTGTGTACCAACCTGGATTCTCGATCAGATTGCGGAGAATCACCAGTGGTGTGTGCGTATCATAGTAGCCCATGCCGATGTACGACTTTGCAATCGTATTCATCGAGCCGATCTGCGAGAGCTCGGCGAGCATCTCGAATTCCGTGAGCGCTGCAGGAAGATCGAGCGGACGGGGTAGTCGGATCTGTGACGGTACCGTCTCGTCGATCAACTGATCGATACTGGCGGCACTGACCGTTTCCAACATGGCTGAAATGTCGGCTGCAGACTTTCCGTGGTGGCGGTGCTCAAACACGTCGCGGTGCATAGGGGATGGAATTGAGGTGAACGAGAAGGAACATTCAGAACCGCAAAAATAGCAGGTCGCAGCGAGTCAATTCGCTGCAAACGCGCTGGAACTCGAATGTGGAAAAGAAAAAGGAGTCCGGATGGTTCCCGAACTCCCTTGGAATGTGCGTTGAGGCCTAGAAACTTACTCGTGTGTGCGGTCGCGATACTTGCAGCAGCTTGGGAGCTTGTCGTAGGCTGTTTGCTCGGCTGTGGCGCCCTCGATGTCGTAGCCAGCCTTGAGAATGGCCTTCTTGATGTCTTCCGGCTCGACCTTGGCATCGTCGTATGTCGCCGTGAATTCCTTCGTGTTCTTGTCCCACGAGGCATCTGATAAGCCTTCGATCGATGTGGTAGCCTTGACAATGCGCTTCTTACAGGATCCGCAATTGCCCGAAACCTTGAGTGAAAGGGACTGCTCAGCTGCAAACAGCATTGTTGGGGCGAGCAGAAGTACGAGAAGGATCTGAAGGAGGTTCTTCTTCATCGTTATCGTTCCTGGAATTAGTGTACGCTGGAAACGCAATCGTGGACGAGCCACCAGCGAATTTAGCGTAGTTGCCGCATATGCGGCAGATGGCCTGTGATTCCCGAACTTTGCAGCCTATGACACGTCGCCTTGCACTCGGAGCCATGGTGCTCATTCTCGCCATCGGTGCGTTCTTCCTCTTGCGGAAGCCATCCGATGCGCCTGTTCAACCTGGTGGACCCGGTGGACGTCAGGCGGCGCCCCCTTCCGTGGAGGCAATGCGTGTTGAGGCTGAGTCCTTCCGCGAATCGGTTACGGTACCGGGTACGGTGCAAGCTGAACAATCGGTGGAGCTGCGCTCGGAAGTTGGCGGACGTGTAACGGAAATTCGATTTGTCGAGGGGGCGAGTGTCCGCGCCGGACAGTTGCTGGTGAAATTGGCTGACGATGATCTGCGTGCTCGCAAGAAGAAACTCGAACAACAACTCGCGCTTGAATCAAACCGTAAACAACGTCTCGAACGCCTGCGCGCTGTCGATGGTGCATCACTCGATGACTACGAAGCTGCCGCTGCACAAGTGGCGATGCGCTCGGCAGAGATCGATGAAGTAAACGCGGCACTCGCCAAGACAGAGATTCGCGCACCGTTCGCTGGTGTGGTCGGACTTCGTCAAGTGTCAGTTGGTGCGGTGATCGCCCCTTCAACGCTGATCGTTACGCTCACGAATGTGAATGAGCTCAACATTGACTGCTCGGTGCCAGAGCGCTATACGGCGTCGCTTCGTGTTGGCTCTGTGCTGACCTTCCGTGTGCGCGGTATCGACTCGGTGCTGCGTACGGCACGCATTCGCGCGTTCGAGCCGTTGGTAGACATGCGCACACGCACACAACGTCTGCGCGCACGCATTCAGGACACGCGCACACTCAACGCTGGGGCATTTGCAGATGTGATCATCGCACTCAATGAACAACCAGAAGCAGTTCTTCTGCCAAGTCAGGCAGTAGTGCAAGACCAGTCGGGTGCAACAGTGTATCGCGTTGAGGGTGGTATCGCACGTATGGTGCCGGTAACGCTTGGCGGTCGCACTGTAACGCACGTGCATGTGTTAACGGGCATTGCGCCGGGCGACACGGTTGTTGTGAGCGGGATTCTGTTTGTGAAGAACGGACAGCTCGTGAAGGCAAGGGTGCGATGAATATCAGCATCCTCTCCATCCGTCGTCCAGTTACGGCGGTCGTGTTTAGTCTGATCATCGTGCTGATGGGCATCGTTGGTGCATCATTCCTCGGCGTGCGACAATTCCCGGATGTTGATCCGCCGAATATCACGGTGACAACGACGTATACGGGTGCGAATGCGGACGTTGTTGAATCACAGATCACCGAGCCCCTTGAAGAATCAATCAATGGCATCGATGGTATCCGCTCGCTGACATCAACAAGCGCCGATGGACGTTCAACGATCACGGTGGAGTTTGAGCTGGGTCGTGATCTTGAACAAGCTGCCAACGACGTGCGCGACCGCGTTGAGCGCGCGAAGCGCGCAATCCCGGCCGATGTCGATCC
>CAMCXP010000037.1 GCA_945883395.1 Melioribacter roseus P3M-2 | reverse complement strand
CGGAACTTGGCGTAGCAACCTATCGTTACGTATGAGGCGCGGAAAACGCATTTCACTGCCGAGTCAAAGAACACAAACTGTTAGATTTGTGCATGCCTGATCCTGCGATCGCGATTCGCGACCTACATAAGTCGTACGGCAGCTTTAATGCTGTAAACGGACTTTCTCTTACTGTCGAACAAGGTGACGTCTACGGTTTTCTGGGACCAAATGGTGCCGGGAAGAGTACGACCATTCGAATGCTGATGACGCTGATTCGTCCGACGTCAGGAAGCATCAAGGTGTTCGGGATGGACCTTGCCACACATCGTGCAGACATTCTGCGTCGCATCGGCGCAATTGTCGAACGTCCAGACTTCTACAACTACCTCACAGCACGAAAGAACCTGGAACTCGTCGGACGCCTGAGCGCTGCCGATGTGTCGAAGGCGAGCGTCGATCGCGTGCTCGGTATCGTAGGCCTCGGTCAGCGCACCGACAGCAAGGTCAAGACATTTTCACACGGCATGAAGCAGCGATTGGGTATTGCTCAGGCTCTGCTGCACAATCCCGACCTCATCATCCTTGACGAACCAACAACCGGACTCGACCCACAGGGGATGGTGGATATCCGCGACCTCATTCTTGAGCTGTCGCAGGATCATCGCAAGACCGTGTTTCTGTCGTCACACATTCTGCCGGAAGTCGAACTCACTGCAAACCGCATGGTGATCATCAACCGCGGCAAGGCAGTGATCGAGGGTTCTGTGCAGGATTTGCTAAACAATGGACGAATGAAGGTCACGATCGAAACCTCCGAGATCAGCCGGGCGCATGAACTCCTGCGTGCATCCGCACTTGGGGATCAGATTCAGTCTGTGACTCATGGAGAACTCATCGTCATGCTCGAGCGCCACGAGATTGCCGGCGTCGTCCAGCTGCTCACGTCGAACAACATTCCCCTCTCGGCTGTCACACCGGTGCGATCGCTCGAAGAGTACTTCATCTCTCTCACGCAGGAGGCCGTATGATGCTCACCGCCTATCGTGTTGAAATGGAGAAAATCTTTTCAAAGTGGCGCACGTATATCGGCTTTATTGCCCTCGGCGCGCTCATTCCGATTATCGTCACTGCTCTCGGCATTGAGGGTCAGGACTACTTAAATATTATCACGCAGCAGTTCGGATCGCAGTTCGATTTCAAGGGTAAGCTGATCAACGGATACACGGTGTCCTTCATCATCTTCGCTGCCCTATACGTGCACGTGCCGTTTCTGATCACACTGGTAGCCGGTGAAGTGCTTGCCGGCGAGGCCACGTCGGGAACATACCGACTGATCCTCACGCGCCCCATTTCACGCGCAACGATGGTCACGGCTAAGTACCTCGCCGTTGTTACATACACAGTCTCTCTTGTCTTCTTTATGGCCGTCATGTCCCTCGGACTCGGCATTCCTGTGCTCGGCACTGATTCATTGATGGTAGTTCGTAGCGAGACAATTACGATTCTCTCGGCTGATGACTTGATGTGGCGCTTCATTCTGGCCTACATGTTCGCTGCAATGTCCATGGTTACCGTTGCCAGCGTAGCCTTCCTGTTCTCGTCATTGGTCGAAAACGCGATTGGTCCGATCATGACAACAATGTCGATCATCATCGGCATGACAATTATCTCGGCAATCGACGTCCCAATTTTCGACTACCTCCGTCCGCTGTTCTTTACCAATCACATGAACGGATGGAAGTTCTTCTTCGATGTGCCAGCCGATGCGGAATCGATGACATACGCAGCCGACTGGTCGCGTATTGCCATCTCTGGTAGCGTCTTGATGCTCCACATCGTTGGATGCTTCGTCGCTGCGCAACTTATTATTCGCCGAAAGGACATCCTTACATGATGCGTGTGACCTTGCTCATCGTGCTCACTGCGCTCTCTGCATCGTTCACGTATGCACGCACAGCCGACGTACTCCTGAAGGAGCTTCGTGCGAAGATGACGCGCGCAAAGTCCTACACGGCGCAACTCAAGATCAAAGTGGAGGTGCCATTCATGCGCGTGCCGGATATGACAGCAACACTCAAGCATACAGCGCCCGATAAGACCACCATCGATGCGCCAGGGTTTGCGATGCTTCCAAAGGAAGGCGTCGATCTCGGCGCACTCAAGATGCTGTCGAAGGACTTCACAGCGATCGACATGGGCGTTGAGAATTCGATGCGCAAGATCAAGGTGCTCCCGAGCGATGAATCCTCCGACATTGTCGTGGCAACGATCTGGGTCGACACCACTGCCATGGTCGCTCGTAAGGTGATCTCCACCACAAAGAAGGCGGGAACGGTAACCATTCAGCTTTCGTACGACAATACGAAGGCTCGCTCATATGCCCTGCCATCATTCACGAAAATCTCGATGGAACTGGATGCGCTCAAGATTCCGAAGGCCATATCTGGTGATTTCGACGGTAGTAGCCGCAAGCCGCCCGCAAAGCCAGGTCCAGTTACAGCCACGGTGCAGGTCTGGTACGAATCCTACGTCATCAAGTAAGTCGCTCGCACTTTATGCGCGCAGACGCCACGATAGGGGGCCTGACGGCACTTGGCCATACCAGCTCTCGCTTGAGGGACAGTACATCCTCAAGAACTTCGTGTTTCTTAGTGCAGGTGCTTTGCTCTGGGCGTCGTGGAAGAGGAACGGACAGTAATCCGATCCCTTACGGATTCAGCACAATGCCCACCGGACAGTGATCACTGCCCATGACGTCAGGCGCTATCCACGCATTCTTAAGCGCAGGACGCAGTTCGTCGGTAATGAAGTGATAGTCGATGCGCCATCCAACATTGCGCTCGCGTGCACGCGTGAAGTAGTCCCAGTACGAGTAATGATCTGGCTCTTCAGGATGGTACTCACGGAACGTGTCAACCCAACCCGATGCAACCATCTGGTCGAGCACTGCACGTTCTTCGGGTAAGAACCCGGTATTGGCTTCGTTCTCTTTCGGACGTGCGAGATCGATAGGGTTGTGTGCGATGTTGTAATCACCACATACCACGATACGCCGGCCCCCCGCCCGCTGCTCGTTGCAGCGCGCGAGCAGTGCATCGTAGAAGCGCAGCTTGAATGGCACGCGCTTGTTCTCGCTTGAGCCGTTGGGGAAATAGACGTTGTAGAGAATGAACTCGCCAAAGTCGACTTCGAGGATGCGACCTTCACCATCGAACTCTTCGATGCCGATCTTCTCGGTGACATTCTCAGGCTTGATACGCGTAAAGACGCCGACGCCACTGTAGCCACTCTTGATGGAGCAGGAGTGGAAGTAGCTGTGGTAGCCGGGAATGTTCTTCAGCTCATCTGGAATCTTGTCAACGTCAGCCTTGGTCTCCTGCACGCAGATCACGTCGGCCTTGGTGGAGTTGAACCACTCCATGAAGCCCTTCTTCTGCACAGCCCGGATGCCATTGACATTCCAACTGATGATCTTCATCGTCCTGCTTTGAGTTCGGTCATCGTAAAGAGTGCGCTGAGTTCGAACCCAGCTTCACGCAACTTCTCACGTCCACCCTGTTCGCGATCGATCACGCACACGACATGATTCGTGAGCGCACCAAGGTTCTTGATGTCATCACCACTCATGATGACCTGACCACCGCTCGTAATCACATCTTCGACGATGAGCACGCGCTTGCCTGAAATGTCTGGTCCTTCAGCGAGCTTACATGTGCCGTAGTCCTTGGCTTTCTTACGCACGAACACGGCAGGGATACCGGTGCGCAGTGAAAGCGCGGTCGCAATGGCAAGTCCGCCCATCTCGAGTCCGGCCAGGACTTCTGTCCCTTCAGGGATCAGCAACACCATGTGCTCGGCGATGGAAGCGAGAATCGCAGGATCGCTCTCGAATTGATACTTATCAAAGTACTCGTTGCTGGTAATACCACTGCGAAGCTTGAACTCGCCAGTGATGTGCGCAACGTCGTAGATGGCTGTGCAAAGGTCGTGTCGTGTCATGACATAAAATTACGACGAACGCGGCGCATCGACTGAGCGATGCGCCGCGTTGTGGAAAAGTCTATGTGGCCTGCGAGTTAGGGGGCTACAACAACAGGAACGTTCATTGTCGACCCACCCGCCATAATGGTCGCGTTATAGAGTCCGGCACTACCAAGTGTTGCCGCATTGAGCATGATGGCTGTGTCGCCAGCCTCGGCAACGATCGCCGTTGTGCTGAACACTTCACGACCCTGCATGTCACGGATGATGATGCGGACAGTACCGGCCTGATCGGCAGTAATGCGGAGATACGAGATCGAAGCAACCGGATGTGGTTCAACCCGTACCGATGAGATGCGTGCGACCTGCTCGTTCACCGATGTTGGATCATCGCGGTACGTGCGCACTTCGATGACAGCCGAAATGTCGCTGCCGCAGTCATTTGTGGCTGTACATACGTAGCGTCCTGCATCGGATGACGATGTGCCCTTCACGGTGTACGATGAAGTTGTTGCACCAGCGATTGCTCGTCCATCGAGTGACCATTGGTAGCGGACTGGCTGACTACCCTCTGCGAGCGTAACTGTGAGTGTGAACGAATCCCCTTCCTTTACGCGGAGGAGCGTTTCACGGATTGTGCCAAGCGTTGGACGTACCGTCGACACGATTCGAACTGTGTCTGATAACAGCGTTTGACCGCATGTACCGCGCACACGAAGTACGTATGCACCTGGAGTTGTCGAGCTGTAATCTGCCTGCGTTGCACGCGGAATCGCTACTCCGTTGCGGAACCACTGATACGACAGCTGCTCGCCTTCAACCAGGGCGCGAAGTTGGAACACGAGTCCTTCGCAAATCAACTGCTCACGTAATCCATTCGGTGCAGTTGGTTGCTTCGTGATGCGTGGTGCCTGACGTATGAAGACGTTTACAATGTTTGAAAAACGCACCTGACGCGACGGGAAACCTTGCACGACACAGACGATCTGACGTGCATCTTCCGCACGTACGCCATTGATACGCAGCGTCGGACTCTGTGTGCCAGAGAAACGTCCGCCGTCCTTAAGGTTGTCGCCGTTGTAATGTCGCCACTGATAACCAATCGCTGCATCGCCACCTCCCGGTGCACCAGCTGCGCGCAGTACGACGGTGTCTCCTGGACATACCGTTGTGTCGCGTGGTTGCAGTGTTACAAAGGCCTGTGGAATGTATACGCGTGCATCACGCGAACGCACTGTTGCACAACCACCAGTTACAACACAGTAGTATGCGCCTGATGTATCGGCAAATGCAAGTGCACGAATGCGAAGTGCCGACGTAGTTACGCCAGAGATATTCGCTGTGTTGACAAGAGCAGTTCCACGCTTGAACCACTGGTACGTTTCGCCAGCCGTGGCTGTAGCTTCGACGCTGAGTGATACAGGGAAGCCTGCTTCAACCTGCGTGAGCACCTTTGGTTCTGTCGTGATACGTGTGCGCGTCGATACGGTTACCGTGGTTGGACGTGATGTGATGACCATACCAAGTGCTGAGCGCACCTTGCATGTGTACACGCCTGCCGTAGTCGTCCGTGCTGAGTCAACCATATACGTCGCTGTTGTTGCACCTGTGATATCGATGCCATCTTTCGCCCACTGATATGTGAGCGTTGGTCCAGCTGCTACCACCGACAGCGTGAGACGCTCGTTGAGGCACTGACGAACTGGTGATGTTGGCGACGACGTGATGCTTGCGATGCGCAACTGTTGGATCGACATCGTCCCACTGATTTCGTTGCCCGAGAGGAGAAGATTTGCACCGTTCGGACTCTCCGAGGCTGGCACAAAGGCAATCACTTCGCAACCGAGATCGCCAACTGTTCCGTTGTCCACGTTCGTCACGTTCGGCGTAACGGCAAAGTTGCGAGGATTGATGTAGTCCGTGTAACGAGCATTTACAGGATCCGACACATTGTACATGAAGGTATGTCCAATGCGCTCGCATCCAATGAATGCATATGTGCTGTCGTTGATCACACCCGTGGCCATTGCTTCTGGCTCCGGACCCTTGTTGTCGGATCGGTCGTCACGTGAATTCGTGGTGTGTCCAGCATTGAAGTTCGCAGGGTACCATGCTGCTGTGCGCGTCTCGAACTCACTACCGGAATCAAAGATGAGATTTCCATCTGCATTCCAGATCGAGAAAGAGCGTGCGCCGAGTGTATATAGCTCGTCGTAATCACCGTCGCCGTCGAGGTCTCCGAGATTTGTCACAACAGTAAGACGTCCGGCACCAGCATCACTGCGCAGAGTCGGGTAGGCTGTGGTGAGAGAAGGATCGATCGTCATATCCTTGATACGTCGCTCTTCGACGAACGAACCCCATTCACGCGCATCGCCTTCGTTTGCGCTGGCGATATAGGTCTGTCCACCAACAACGAATGTCGAGATTGCGTCTGGCTGGTACATACCGTACACAGGCCAGAGTCGGACGAAGTTGCCGTTGTCGCGGTCAGATGCATCAAGACCGTTTGGACGATCAAACGTGATAACTCCGAAGACAGGATTTGATTCTGTGTTCAATGTGATGCTACCGTTCGGCGGCACAGGAAGCGCCGAGCCCCCTACACCGAAGTCATTATCATTCACGATCAGCAGTGTCTGTGCGTTGATGCGCGCGAGACCTTCTGGCTTGTCGGTGTTGCCGTACCCTGCTCCTGGTAGGTAGACGCTCTTCTTCTTCTGGACTGGACGAATGCCAAGTGCCGTTGCTTCTGCAAACGTTAGCGACTCGATCGTGCGACCTTGTGCGAGTGTCGGTGGTGTGGCGATGAGATTCGTCGCACCCTTGAGATCGATCTCCATGAGATACTTGCGAGCGCGTAGACCAGTTGCGTCATCACGTTCGATAACCATGAACTTGCCACTACCAAGCGACACCGCATCACCAATCTTATCGCAGCCAAAGGCCTTCTCGAACATTGGGTAGAGGTACTCACCGACGATTGTCTTCGAAACGGTATTGAACGCGATGATGCGACACCATGGTGATGCCTTTGATGTTGCATCATTCGGTGTGTCGGGATTGTCGAGCGGACTCTGAATGAAGGCATAGAGAACGTCGCCTTCGATAGCTACGGCCTCGAAACCACGATTTGCACGACGCGCTGCATACGCAGCTGGAAGGAGCTCATTGCCATACGTGCCAGCAGGAGCACCAACTGATGCGGCTGTTCCTTGCGGGATGTAGCGGTCAATCAGCACGCCATTGCTGTTGAAGTTGTAGATGGCCGGACGATACTCGTCAACCATCCACCAAGTGCCCGCGGCATCAGTGACGATACCTTCGAGGTCTCCACCAAATGGATCGTTGGCAATGTCATTGCCAAAGAGGTCAACACCGAATTCATCTGTGTAGGCAATACCTTGTCCGGCTGCTTGAAGGTTCGGACGTCCCGTGATCGGCGTCGTTCCATCAGCGCGGAAGAGTGATGTGCGCGAAAGAATCGTGACCTGACCCGATACACGATCCAACTCAAGTGCGACAACTTCTGCTTGGTAGTTCGGCAGCGCGAACGGACGTCGTGTTTGACCACGGATTACCGTCGGTTCGGTGTTCGGACCGCGATCTGGGTGCGTAAGGAAACGAAGCTTTGTTGTATCCGTTCCTCCACCACCGAAGCCTGTGAACCACAGTCCGGAAAACCCACCGAGCTTGATATCCTGTCCGCCTGGCGTGATGCCAATCGATGGACGATTCGTCCAGGTGTAGGACTGCGTGCGTGCAAGCCCCCTGCTGTAGTCCTTGAATCCGAGTGGCACGATGCGTACCAACGATGCTGTTGCGATATTGATCACTGCAAGAGCGTTGTTCTCTTGCAGCGTCACATAGGCGGTGGTTCCGTCTGGAGTGACACTTGCATACTCCGGCTCGAGATCCTGCGCGACTGTTGCGTTGAGTCCGTAGATGCGCACGCCCATTGCGCGCAGCGAATCTTGACGTCCGTTGAGTGAACGGAAGTCTACTGTTTGCACCGTTGGAGCAGAAGGATTGGTGATTGTGAGAATACTCACAGAGCCTTCAGGGTCCTGCACATAGTCGTTGAGTGGCTCACCTTCATTACAGACGACGATCTTCTGTCCGTCTGGTGTGAACGTAAGCTGGTCAGGAAGCGCGCCAACACTCGTCTGGCTCAGCAGCACACCGGACATGTTGAAGAGGAGTACCTTGCCAGGGTTCGCCTTGGAGGCGGCATCCTCGAGCGCTACCGCCACAACACCATTCCTCACTGCAACGCCATTGACAATCCCATTGTACGCCGTCAGAAGTATCTCACGCGATACCACCGGTAGTGTTGGATTGGCAATGTTGACAAACGTGAGTTTGTTGTTGAATGCGTCAGAGAGAATTGCCGTGCGTGTCGTTGCATCGTAGGTTACGACCTCGGCGGAGCTTTTGTCGAACGTGGCAGGTCGCTGTGTGTGCCGTCCGAGGAACTGCAGCACTTGCTCTGGTTGCTGTGCGGACACAAGCGTCGCACAGAACGAAAAAATGAGAAGTGAAAAGAATTTGTCCCAACGACGTATCATTGTCGGCCTCAACAGTAAAGAAGGATGATCTGCACGGGTACAAAACTCCACTTCGGGTGTGAGGCACGTGTTACGTCTGCATCAACAAACTATTACGTCTGTTACCATGAAGTATCATCGATTCCTTCTCCCTCTCTTCTGTATTCTCCTCACGTCCTGTGCAGCCCCCTATGCAAAGCGCTGCGTCGAGAGTTTCGATCGCTCGTCATTGCGTGTGACGATCTCTAAGGGTGCGTGCTTCGGACAATGTCCGATCTATACTGGGGTCGTGCTTGGTGACGGAACTGTGGAGTACTATGGCGAGCGCTTCGTCGAACGCGAAGGGGCTTACACTGGTAAGATCTCTCCCGAGGACCTCTGCGCTATTGTGAACGAGATCGAAACGCGCAAGCTGATGATCGTCGATACATCCTACGTCGAGGAGGTGCCCGATGCACCAATGACGAAGATTACGATCGCCATGCGCGGTCGGTCAACAGCAGTGATCTGGAACCTTACAACACCGGAGTTGTTCCGCGCGTTTCAAACACTCATGGTGAAGGCAACACACGAAAATCCCACGCTGGTAAAGAGCGAGTGAGTTCGGTTGACGTTAGGCCTTCGGCTCGATAACTGTACCGACATAGAGGAATGCAATGCCACCGGTGAGTTCACGGTAGGTGCAATCCTTGAGACGCCCGGTTGACGTCATGAGATCGGTAAACGCTTCGCGGCAAGGAAATGCCGCTGCGGTTGTTGGCAGGTATTCGTATGCTTGACGGTTCCCCGTGACAAGTCCACCAATGAACGGAATCACGTACCGACTGTATGCACCATAGAGCATGCCCATGATGCCGCGGGGCTGACCAAACTCCAGCACCACAACCTTGCCCCCTGGCTTTACGACGCGTGCCATATCTGCAAGAGCTACACGCGGTACGTCCACATTGCGAATACCAAACGAGATACTTGCAGCGTCAAATGTTGCATCGGCATAGGGAAGATGCATGGCATCGGCGACCTCGAACTCGACGTCCAAGCCGTTTCGTTGCGCCTTGCCCGGTGCATACGACAGCATGTCTGCATTGAAGTCTGTACCGACAACACGTCCGGTTGCACCAACAGCGCGTTTGAATGCCAACGCTAGGTCACCAGTTCCCGTTGCACAATCGAGCACACTGCTGCCCTTCCGCACCCCACTAGCGACAACAGTTGCTTTGCGCCAGAGGTGATGAATTCCGAACGAGAGAATCGAATTAGCTCGGTCGTACGATGCGGCGATGTCCGAGAACATCGCATGGACTGCTTGGCTCATGCGTCAAAAATACGTTGAACGGTGTTCCACGCCCCCATCATCACTGCGGGCGTGCCCTGACCGGGAAACACACTATCGCCAATCATGTAGAGTCCGTCGAACGGCGTTTTGTTCGGCGGTAGCGTCAAGAGTGGGCGTCGAATGTCGTGCGGGATACCACCCACATACCCACGATACCGTCCGGTATAGCGTTCCCATGTCTGCGGCGTACCACCCTCGACGTGCAACATCTGCATGCCCTCAAACTCGTGCATGCGACGCTTGATCAGCGCGAGCATGCCGTCGATGATTTGCTGCTTGCGCTCTCGAGCAACCTCCGGCGAACAATCATCCCAATCATCAGCAAGCGCGTGTGTACTTGCAGTAACGGTCGTGTGCCCTTCGGGCGCTTTTTCGTTGTCGGTAGGATGCGAGATCGTAAGGAAGAGCGAGCCCGAATGCACAAATGGAATCGGTTCGTCTAGATACAACTGCACATACGTCGATGGAATCTTCGGCACGCCATCGAGTGCGAAGTACAACGTAAGCCCAACCCATGATCGATCAAACGTCGATGCCTTGCTCGTGAAATAGCGCTGCACACGATCCCCCGTGAGCGACTGCATGTTCCAGATTGGAATCGACGAGACCACGGTGCGCGCGTGGTAGCACTCACCGTTGGCGCACATCACTTCCCACATACCGTTGCGTTGTGTGATCGACGTCACTGCACGACGGAACTTGACCGTTGCACCATGAGCTGTTGCATGTCGCATCAACTGGAGCACGGGCTTCACCATACCGCCAATTGGATAGTATGTCTCGGATGGATACGTCAAGCCCATTGCACCTGTGAGATACGGGGCTCGCATGGCGGAATTCTGCGTGCTAATGAGCAGCTGCTCATCGATGAATTCACGGAACGCTGGTGTATCAACACCATATCGCTTCAACAACACCTCAACAGGTCGAACCAACCCGGGCAGAAGTCCGACGTTTGATAGCATCGATGGTGCCGCGAGCGCAAGCAGTTCGCCGATGCTCGTGGGTGGAATCGCATGCGTGTGTCCAACCAGACCATACACACGTTGCTCAAGCTCGTACTGTGCGTTCCAGAACCCTGCTTGATCGCCCGTGAAATGACGTTGCGCTTCGGCGATCCATGTCTGTTTGTCGGCCCAGCGCACAACATCATCGCCCTGACGGCGGATGATCATGCCGGGATCTTGCTTGATGAGGTTCGGCGTCAGACCGAGGTGATCAAACACGCGTCCCGCAGGTTGATGCGGCTGCATGCCGCTGATGGTGGTCGCGCCAACGTCGAATGAGTACTTCCCGGTACGAAAAAAGGAAGCGCATCCACCAAGGGTCTCGTGAGCCTCAAGGACGGTCACATCCTTGCCCTCATGCGCGAGCAGCGCGGCTGCCGTCATCCCGGCATAGCCGGCACCAAGCACGAGAATATCTGAGGTGTGAGTCACGTGTGGCAAACAGCTGCGTGTGGCATCAAGTTCCACCGTATTTTTTGACATGCGATTCTTTATCATGGCGATCAGTCTGTGCGTGTCCATCGTTCTGCTACAGGCAGAGCACAACGAGCGCGAGCATGTACGCCAACGCTTTGAAGATATGCGTTCTCGCCGAGTTCCGCGCGGTGGTGATGTTGCACCTGACGCACGTTCCCGTGCACTCGATGCAGCACGTCGCTATCAGCAGCGATCACCGGAGCAAACGCAAGAGCAACGACAATGGTCTATTGTCGGACCCCTTGCGACGGCCGGACGTGTGAAATCAATCGTTGTCGATCCAGACAATCCGTCGATCATCTACGCAGCCGCCGCAGCCGGCGGCGTGTGGAAGTCCACAAACGGCGGTGATCAATGGGTGCCCATCATGGACGATGCCAATGGAATCGCCATGGGGACTCTTGCCATTGCTCCGGCATCTTCATCAACGATCTATGCAGGAACTGGTGAACAAGTGACTGGGGCCAACATCTTCCTCGGCGCTGGACTGCTTCGGTCGACGAATGCGGGAGTGTCGTGGGACGTCATCGGATTGACATCCGTTGGATCATGCTCGCGTGTCATGCTTCCTCCGTCGCAGCCATCGACGATCTACGTTGCAGCCATGAACGAACATAGTGGACTCTGGAAGAGCATCGATGCAGGCGCAACCTGGAACCGCCTTACGGTGATGGATGTCTACGATGCATCAATGCATCCTACTGATCACAGCACAATTGTGATGGCAGTGCGTGATGTTGGTATTGTTCGAAGCACTGATGGTGGGGCTTCATGGAGTCCGGCGATGACTGGTCTCAATGGTCGTATCGGACGTATCAGCATACAGCACGCGCCGAGCAACGGATCAATTGTCTACGCGCTCTGCGAGCTTGATGATCGTGCCCATATCGCCGTGTCGTCGGACGGTGGATTGTCGTGGCGCGTTGTGTATCGCGATTCAACGGGCTGCTTCTTCGCCGGCACGTGTCAACTGGCGGATAGTCAAGGCTTCTACGACAACGTCATCGCCATCTGTCCAACATCTCCTGATACTGTGATTGCTGGTGGCATCGATCTGCTGCGCACAACCGATGGTGGACAGACTTGGACAAACGTCACACAAGGCTATGCCGACGGATCAGGCAATAACCACCCACACGTCGATCAGCACGCGATCTGCTTCGATCCGTACGACGCATCGCATGTCTGGGTTGGCAACGACGGCGGTATCATGGAAAGTCGTGACGCAGGTGCAACATGGCTTCCACGCAACAACGGACTGGCCGTCACGCAGTTCTATGCCGTCGATATCGATCGATCTCTGCGCTCGCGGGTGGTCGGCGGAACACAGGATAACGGTACACTCGCCACGATCAATGGCATCGAATGGGATACGTTGATGGATGGTGATGCCATGACAACACTCCATCTGCCCTACGAACCAGATGTTATCATCACCGCCGGTCCACGTGGTGCACTAATGCGTATTGAACTTGCAACAGGGCTCTCACGCCGACTCCAAACAGGGTTGGTGTTTACAGAGCCATGTGAGTGGGTTGCACCTATCGTGATTGATCCCGACGTTCCTCGCACGATCTACACAGGACGTCAACGCGTGTATCGCAGCGATAACGAAGGCGATGCATGGCGCCCAATCTCACCTCCACTGTCGAACACCGTATCGACCCTTGCTATCTCTCCTGCCGATGCATCGATCATCTGGGCTGGGGGCTCCTATGGCGACCTCATCGTGTCGACAGATGCAGGCTCGACATGGCGTAGCGCGTTTACTGCTCCCCTTCCGCAGCAATTCGTCAGCAGTATTGCTTGCTCCCCGCGCGATCCATCAACAGTGTTTGTAAGCTATGCATCCTACGGTACGTCGCATGTCTGGAAGAGCAGCGACATGGGCGCGACATGGTTCCCGATTTGGGAGTCGATGCCCGACGTTCCGGTAAACACAATCTGCATCCATCCCGATGACCACGATGTTGTGTATGCCGCAACTGACATTGGCGTGTATGTATCCCGTGATGGTGGTCGCACGTGGTCAGCATATGGTAAGGGGCTCCCACGCTCCCCCGTGGTTGATCTCAAACTCGACGCAACGCTCGGGATACTTCGTGTCGCAACACACGGACGCGGCATCTGGGAACTATCACTTTCGGGTGATGTTGCCATCGCTCCGCACGTGGTTGTACCCGCCGGCGGCGAAGTGATGTATCCCGGACAGACTCGCTCGATCCAGTGGCGTGGGATGTCGGGTAGAGTTACGATCGATGTGTCATACGCCAATGGCGCATCGTGGAACGAGATAGCACGAGATATTGATCCGCATACGTATCGCTGGGTGATTCCAGCGCGCTTCACAGCTGATGCTCGCATACGGATTACAGCAGGCGATGGCACCAGTGCCACGAGTCGATCGTTCGCCATTGAACCTCCGCGTCGGGGCACGATCCTCGAGCGGCATGCCTTGTCGTGGACAGCCTATGGTGTGGCGTGGGATGGACATGAGGGGTTGTGGACAACAGACCTTCGTCGGAATGTACTCACGCGGATTGATCGCACCACATACGCCGTAACCAAGCGCTTGGTGCTCGAGGGTGCAGGCGATAGTCTGTTCCTCGACCTTGCTTACGATACAACACAGCACCTCATCTATGTGCATCGTCTGAATGATTTGCAAGGCACAAGCACAAGTGTGATTGTTGTCGACACTACCGGTAGCGTGCGTACAACGTATGCATCAGGAGCACAGCGATACGGTATCGGACTCGCCATTGATCACGGTGAACTGGTCGCGTGTGAACGCGATGGTGATCAACGCATTGTCCGCATGGATCCATCCACCGGTGCTGTGCTCGGCGAACAACGCCTGCCCTACGCTTCAGTGCTGGGTCCGCGCGGGATGACAATCGACAGCGCTGGACGCATCCACATGGTAACGACAACGTTTGCAGCAGACCGCAGCTCGCTTGCACGAGCAGACGTCGAGCAGTTTACCGACGCTGCCTCTCCGATGCGAACGTCAACCATGCCTGCGATGATGCCCATGGGCCCGATCAACGCACGAGGCTTAGAGCGCGACCACCGTGATGGTAGCTTCTGGATTACCGACATCGACGGCGTCGTATGGAAAATCGCAGGCGATGAAGCAGGCAACCCTCCAATGAGTGTTGATGATCGTCATCCTGCATTTCCGACGGTGGTCATATCACCGATCCCAGCCCGGGGAACAGTTGCAATTGATGTACTCACGGAGCTCGATGGTGTACTTCAGGCTGATGTGCGTGATATCACCGGTGGACTTGTGCTCACGTTCCCGATTCGGCTGCTTCGTGCACACGAGCCCACAACGCTTCGTATCGGCGCGGGAAGTATCCCAGCCGGTACGTATGTCTTCACGTGCACCGTAGCGGGAGAAGCTCCAATTCGCCGTACGTTTGTAGTTGTACCATAATAGATATCTGCATGCTACACCTCGTTCTTGCCGTCATTGTGATCGGCATCGTCTGGTTCGCCTGGATCAACTTCAAAGAGATCGGACTCATTCGCACGAAACACGCCGACCTCAACGATGATGAGCGACGTGTACTTCAGATGCGCCACATTAATCGCGTTATACTCTGCATGATACTCTTAGCAATCATGCCATGGATATTCATTCTCACGAAAGAGCAATGAGCAACAAGCCGATCATCAAACATCCACCACATGTTGGATCGACATCTGAACGCGAGTTCCTTGAGGGACCACACTCGAGATTACGTGAGTTCAGTTTTGTGCTGCGCGTGATGCGTGAGTTTATCCGCGGATTTCGCTTACTGCACTTCGTCGGACCCTGCACGACCGTGTTTGGTTCTGCACGCTTCGCCGAAGACCATCCGTACTATCGCATGGGTATGGAAGTGGGTGCACGACTTGCCGAAATGGGATTTACCGTGCTCACAGGCGGTGGACCAGGCATCATGGAAGCAGCCAATCGGGGCGCAAAGGAAGCTGGCGGCACGAGCATCGGACTCAACATTGAACTCCCGTTTGAGCAGCACGCCAATCCATGGCTCGATGAGATGATCGAGTTCGAGCACTTCTTTGTCCGCAAAGTCATGCTCGTAAAGTATTCGATGGGCTTCGTCGTGATGCCAGGGGGCTTCGGCACAATGGATGAGTTGTTCGAGGCTATCACGCTGATGCAGACGAAGAAGATCACCAACTTCCCTATCGTTCTGATGGGTACCGAGTACTATGGCGAGATGGTCAAACAGCTCACCGATAAGATGCTCGAGCAAGGCACTATCTCACCTTCCGACCTCGACTTGTTCTGTCTTACCGACAGTATCGACGAAATGGAGGCGTACCTACGCTCGCGCGTAGTGAAACGCTTCGGTCTTAAGCAACAGCTCTTTATTCCAAAACGATGAACATTCTGATCTACTGCGGTGCTCGCCTCGGCAACGATCCGCTGCTCCAAACAACAGTTGAACGTGTCGGACAAGCCATTGTAGATCGAGGATGGAATCTCGTGTATGGAGGGGGCGGTGTAGGCCTGATGGGCATCGTTGCACGCACGGTTCTGCAAGGGGGCGGGCATGTAACAGGGATCATCCCAACATTCCTCAATACAGCTGAAGTAGCACTCAACACATGTACAGTGCTCCATGAAGTGGAATCGATGCACGAACGCAAGCAACAGATGATAGCCATAGCAGATATCATTGTTGCACTGCCGGGTGGTTATGGTACACTCGATGAGCTCTTTGAAGCCCTTACATGGCGTCAACTTGGTCTGCATACGTGTCCGATTGGAGTGCTGAATGTTGATGGTTTTTTCGACGGCATAGTAACACTGCGTGATGAGTTTCGGCGGCGCTCGTTCGTCGATGATCATGTTGCGTCGATGCTCACAATATCGGAGCAGGTTGATATGCTCTTCGATGAACTGTTTGAAGAGCATCAGGCTAACGGTGTGCCAGCGTCTACACAACTCGATCGTGCGTAAGGAAGGCTCAAGGCATGTCGATGCTCGTTACCGATCCGCTGTTTCGACGCATGGGGTCGATTATAAAGATCGGAACACAACGTCCGCTTACAGAGGCCGATGCGCCGCCCCTTGACCCAAGCGTCAATCCCGCACACGCACCGGCGACCTACGCCACACTCGATACGTCGCGGTTCTGGCGGTTCTTCATTGGATGCTTTTGGGCTGCCGGCGCCCCAGCACGCATGCTTGTTGGACTAGGGATTGCGAAGATTGCAATCGCCGTAGCGACACCGATTCTGCTGCGATCACTACTGGAGCAACTCCCCGCGACCAGCAATACAGCAACTATCCCAATAGCAGCTATATCGACCGCCATTGCGTTAGGATCCATGGGCATTGTCGGAGCGCTGTTGCAACAGCATTGGTTCTACAATGCGCTGCAGGGATTTAGCATCATCATGAATGGCATCAACGAGCGTGTGGTGCAACAGGCGTTGCGTCTGCGACGATCAGCGCGCGCGACGATGCAGACAGGCGATATGGTCAACCACCTGTCGAGCGACACAGATGCGCTCTGTGAATCGGTGTTTGTGTTGCCCGAGTTTGCCAACACAGCTGTTCAGTCAATTGCAGTGATTGTTGTGTTATGGACAATGCTGGGTCCGGCAACCCTTGCTGGTATCGCTACACTCCTTGTGATCTCTCCGATGCTGTTTCTGGTGGCGCGCCGCTATCGCAAACTCGACAGTGTACTGATGGAGCATCGTGATCAGCGCGTAACGTTGATGTCGCAGATTCTTCAGGGTATTCGCGTCGTGAAGTTTCATGCATGGGAAACCAGCGTGAAGGACGAGGTCCAGCATGTGCGCTCACAGGAAA
>CAMCXP010000036.1 GCA_945883395.1 Melioribacter roseus P3M-2 | reverse complement strand
AGCGACACTTCGACTGCTTGCGCCTGAGCATGGCTTCTTTGGTGTTGTTCCAGCGGGTGTGAGTGTGGCCGACGACAGCGTCATGGGTACGGCTGTTGTGTCGTTGTACGGCCGCCTCCGCCGTCCTGAGCGCGCAATGATTGCTGATGCTGACGTTGTGGTTGTCGATCTCCAAGATATCGGCGTCCGATCGTACACATACATCTCCACCATGGTCGAAGTCCTCGAGGCGTGCGCTGAAGCTGGCGTACGTTGCATGATCCTCGATCGACCAAATCCACTCGGTGGGGTTCTTGTGCAAGGCAACCTTCCCGATGATGAGCTTCGATCATTTATCGGACGAATTCCTATCCCCTACATCCATGGAATGACCATGGGTGAGCTGGCCACAATGGTGAACGAAAAGGGCTGGCTTACACCGGGTCCGACCGGTGCTGCACGGGAATGCAGCCTTACCGTTGTGAAATGTAAACGATGGAAGCGCTCCATGACATGGGAAGACATAGAACGTCCGTGGTATCCTACGTCACCGAATGTTCCGAGCGTTCATGCTATTCGCGGATACGTTCTGACGGGAATGGTCGGCGAACTTGGTGCATGCTCCATTGGCATGGGCACATCAACACCGTTTACGCTGTTAGGATCGTCAACATTCGCTGACGACTCGCTTCTTGTGGTACATCTGCGACGCTACGGCGTTGTCGCTGCAAGAGCTCGATTCCGTCCTACAACAGGCAAATTCGCATCCGCCATCTGCGATGGTTACCATCTTTTGCCCCAACGCACATGGTCGCCGTACAATGCAGCACTCACCGCATTGTGGCGCATACGAGCTCAGTTTCCCGAGGCATTTCCAGACTCACTGCCAACACAGAAGCATGGGGTAATGTTTGCAAAGGCATGCGGCAGTGCCGATCTCGTCCAAGCACTCATTCGTGGCGCACCACTTGGCGAGCTCGAGCGAATTGGACGTCGGGGAGTTGACGTCTTTGTTGAGCAACGACGCCAGTTTCTCCTCTACGATTAACGTGGCGTCCGGAGGATTTTCGAGAGTTGCACGATGCCGATGCCCAGACCAACACGACGTGTGAGAGGATCCTGTCCATCAAAGAAGACGTGATCGTTCTCTACCACCATGCCCGTCGAGCCCCCTCCATCGAGATTCATTGCTTGATAGCACCCTAGCAGCACCATCACCTTCGCCGTTTGTTGCAGCGATGCGCCAGATGTACCTCGACCGGGATCATCGGCTTGAATCGCAACGAGCGTGATTCGATTCCCACTACGGTCGGTACCAATTGCCGTACGTGCCAGATTGTGATTGATGAAGCGCTTCCCTGTTGAACCCTCGAGTAGCGCCTCATGCTTTGCAACTCCATCGCGAACAAGTCGAGGTGTGCCACACATTGCATTCATGAAGCGCGTCGTAGCATGCACATTGGTGCTGTACGACAGTATGAGTGTGTCTCCGACACGCGGAGCTTGTCCTGAAACGTACATCGAGCGTGGCATCGAAATCACTGCGCCTCGCAAAGGCATTGTAACCGTACCAGAATCAATACCCAGAACTGCACACGGTATCTGCGTGTTGATCGACGGTAGTCGAAGGTAGCGGACACGAATCTTGACCATTGGATACTCGGTTGATGCTTCACGTTGCGCACGCGCTACTTCACCGCGAAGCACCTCCTTCGTCAATGCAAGCTCTGTCGAATCTCGCTCGGCAAAGACAGAGTCCTTTACCGCTTCGTAGAAGGCTTTCTCAACTTCCTTTGTATTGACGTGCGGTATGCGCTCGCCGCCATAGCTGTTATAGACAACGATTCCGTCGTCGTCGCGGCGATTGACCGATGACACTGTAAACGTGCGACCTGCATACGCAACGGTTCCCGAAACCGAGAACGTATCGATCATCAGTTGATTCTTTACGTCCAAAAAGCCACTCGTCCATCGCTTGTAACGATTCAATTCAACAACTTCACCGTCGATCACACATGGACCAATCATGGTGTTGCGAACAGCACGCCAGAAGTTACCATTGATCAACGCGAAGAGCTTGTTGTCGGTCGACGCTTCGTACCGTCGATACAGCTCGCCCAATCGCTCAAGTCCAGCGCCGTGATCTTCACCCTTCACCAATCGGACCGCAGTGCCGGGGAGCGTTCGATCCATGGAAATCACGTGTGCAACCACCGGACGTGATCCGTTCGATCGATACATCGTATAGCGAACGCCTGGTGCGAGGTCGCGCTCGCGAATACTCGACAGACTCGAAATCGGAACCTCACGTGCGCGCTTGCGAGATCGAGTGTTGGCTCGTTTCCCCTTGTTTCGGGAGCCTTTGGAGGCGGTCTGCTTGGACGCCTTTGTTATCGTCTTCCCAGCCTTTTTGGTCCGCTTGGGGCTTCGCTGAACGGATCCAATTACCTGCATACCTCCAAAGGCGACCATCAGCAGTACGCTGACGAGGAAGACAACAAAACGATGGCGCGATATGGGACGGAGCTGGGGCACGAACCAACAAATATTACGAACCTCAGCCGAGGAGCCAACCTGAGTTATTAACACAAACACATCGTAATTTCACGTCATGAACGAAACTGTACTTCTCTCGCGTGAGGATGGCGTAGCAGTCCTCACAATACATCGTCCAGATAAACTCAACGCACTCAATAGCGACGTGCTCACGGCGCTTGACGCGCACATAGCAACAGCCGTCGAAGATCGATCTGTGCGTTGCATCGTTGTAACTGGGTCCGGTCCGAAAGCCTTCGCCGCTGGCGCTGATATCGCCGAGCTGCACACAAACGATGCATATGCCGGACGTCTCTTTGCGGAGCGCGGCCAGCGTGTGGTTGCTGCGCTCGAACGAAGCGCGAAGCCTGTTATCGCTGCTGTCAATGGATTTGCTCTCGGTGGTGGCTGCGAGCTTGCCATGGCATGCCATATGCGCTTTGCATCGGAGAACGCGAAGTTTGGACAGCCCGAAATCAACCTTGGCATCATCCCGGGTTATGGTGGAACACAGCGTCTTCCGCGTCTCGTTGGAATCGCAAAGGCGTACGAGTTGGTGTTAGGGGGCGAAATGATCACGGCCCAGGAAGCACATCGAATCGGACTTGTCAATCGGGTGTATCCGCAGGACGAGCTCCTAACTGCAACAATTGCGTTTGCCTCTGCGCTGGCAGCAAAGGCACCTCTTGCATTAACAGCATGTCTCGAAGCTGTGCAGATCTCCGGTGACACTTCCCTTCTCGAAGGTCTTCACGCAGAAGCGAACCTCTTTGGCCGCATCTGCGGCACAGAGGATTTCAAAGAAGGTACGGATGCGTTCTTGGCAAAGCGCAGCGCATCATTCACTGGGAAGTAACCCCACGTGTCACTTCCGGCGACGTACAATCTTCTCGCGCCAGCACTCTTGCGTGTTGCGCGAGCAGTGGCGCGTCCGTTCATCCCAAAACTGCAGCAACGCGTGCGCGATGCAGAAATGCTTCTCAAGGGGCTTCCGCAGCGTAAGCAGGGGTCGTCACGTGTCTGGATTCATGCCGCTTCGATGGGAGAACTAGAGCAGTGCGTGCCCGTCATGAACCTGCTGAGCACCCATTCGCCGAACATTGAAATCATCGTGTCATGCTCGTCCCCATCCGGTATCCGGCATGCAGCAACATTGCCGATGTGTGTGGGAGTGGTTTACCATCCATTCGAGAATCGCAACGAGATTCGGCGCACGATTGATATCGTACAACCTGATGTTGTTGTGATTGATCGCTATGATGTCTGGCCAATGTTCATTGACGAACTACATGAACGGGGCATCCCGACGGTGCTGATGAATGCGACCTTTCCATCGGCTGGTCACACGCGACTGATGAAGAGTACAATTGCGGCAACATATGCGATGCTCTCATCGGTAACTGCCGTTACTGCTGATGATGCATCAGCACTGACCGAATTGCTCAAGCGGAAGGTTGAAACCCAGCCTGATTCGCGCATCGATCGGATTCTTGATCGTGTCCACAACGCGAGTACGTCGCTTGCATATCTACGCAGATCCGTTCCGACACTCGTCATTGGTAGCTCGTGGGACGAGGATCTCGAGATCATCATTCCTGCGATTATGTCCATTCCCGAAAGCACGCTGCGTGTGATCATCGTACCGCACGAGCCGACGGCCTCAACACTTGCGTCTATCGAGCGAAGACTACACTGCACGCGGCTTTCGAACGCCACGGAATCAACGCACGGCCATATTCTTGTGGACTCCGTAGGTATGCTTCTCTCGCTCTATCGCCTAGCCGACGCTGCCTATGTTGGCGGTGGATTTGGGGCTGGCGTTCACAGCGTACTCGAGCCCGCGGGATACGGTTTGCCCCTTGCATGCGGTCCGCGTATTGCACGATCTCGCGATGCGGTGGCTCTGGTTGAGTCTGACGCCTGCACAGTTGTCACCACACAGCCAGAAGTACAAACATGGATTCATAACATCGTGCTGTCGTCGGATGAACGTGCGCAACAAGGTGCCATTGCCACAACATATTTGACATCGCAGACCGGCTCGAGCAGGTTCTATACCGATGTAATCATGGCGCACCTTAGCGCGCAATCACCAGTGGCACGGTTACAGTCCGGCGAACACCCGTAATCCGCACTGCATAGACTCCGGTGGCAAGTGTGGCCACCGAGACAGTTACTCTATCTGACGTGACGGTCTCTTCCAAAGCAGTATTCCCCTGAAGATCAACGACGGAGACATGATCGCCAGGCGCTACGTTAGCGATGCGAACAGATGTAGAGGCAGGGTTCGGTGTAACGGTTGGCAGCGGCATCGTCCCACCATCACCAACCGACGTTACGCGAGGCGGCGTCAACTTGATGATCATGTTCTTGATATCATCAGATGAGATGTAGACACTGCCATCGGCTGCTAGTGCAAGACCGACCGGACGACCCCAACGCGTGGCTGCATCATTTGTATCTGTGATAAAGCCTGTACAAAAGTCATGAACAGCATTTGCGATCGTATCCTCATCACTGTCAAATTCTAAACGGACGATTTTTGCACCACTAGGGGGCGTGCGATTCCACGAACCTCGCAATGCCATAAAGGCTGAATATCGATGGGCGGCCACAGGAGTTAGTTCTGCAAATACCAGCGCCATAGGAGCGCTGTGGGCATCGACCAAGGCAGCAGGAGGCTGCATACGTTCAATGGCCATTGAATCAGCGCGTGTGACTGGAAGTAGATCGCTGTACTCACCGGTGAGATTGAAGATTCGGCGGAAATGGTAGGCGAAAGGACATCCATAAAAACCGTCTTCACGTACGATATCGACCCACTCGGGCGGGATGTTGTTTCCTTGGTTGTCACTACCATTGTTATTCGCCCAGAGCTTGCCCGTGCGTGGATGAAGTGTCATCCCTACCGCATTACGAACCCCACTGGCAAACACACGACGACCTGTTCCATCGTAGTTGTATTCCTCGATCAGCGCACGATTCGTCTCTCGATCGGCGTTACCGCGAGATCCCACGCTAACGTAGAGTTTCATTGCGTTTGTATCAACGACAAGTGTACGCGTTCTGTGTCCACCACCAATCTGATTCGGCTGTGTCGACTTATCTATCACCGTTACGCGCTGATCAAACGTCAATGTAGCCGGATTAGATCGCCACAACTTGACGATGCTGGCCTCCTGTGCCACAAACATCGTATCGCGCCAGAACCGCACATCGTGTCCAGTCGTAAAACCACGAGCAGCAACGATGACCGTATCTGCGATACCATCATGATTACGATCAGGTAGAGCAAGGATGTTATTGCGATTCATGTTTGCCACGAACAGCACGGAGTCAGGACCCCACGCCATAAAGCGCGGCTTCAACAAATCACTACCTGCTGCGAAAACACGTGCTGTCCAACCAACTGGAACATTCAGCCGCTGCTTCACAGAATCGATCGCAATAGCTCGATACTTCTCTGGGACGGTAATCGCGGTCGACACAAGTCCTCCAGACACCTTCGGTGTCCACGGGATACTCCCAGGCTCTTGAGCAACAGCAAGCGTGCCGCAACTAACTGCAACCAACAACAGAATAGACAGCTTCATCGGAACTCCAAAGGGGGCATAGAGACTGTAGTCTGACGCGCTACAAAGATGATTGTTACCATAACGAAACAGCCTCCTCCCGGAGTTCCGGAAGGAGGCTGTTGAAACTACGTGCTGTGTTTCGATTACTTCACAACTGTCACTGATTGTGGTTCGCTTGAGAACGGACCAGAGATGACGCGATAGAAGTATGTACCAGTTGGGAGATTCGAGAAGTCAACTGTCATCTCATAGCTACCAGCTTGGAGCTTTTCGTTGACGAGCGTTTGAACTTCTTGTCCCATGCTGTTCAAGAGAACGATACGTGTGTTTGCTGTGAGTCCCACAGAGTAGCTGATGATACCAGAGTTCGAAACTGGGTTCGGACGCATTGGCTTAACAGCATACTCAAAGTTTCCTAGAGCTACAAGACGTGTCGTTGAAGCACACGGCATCGTGATCGTGATCTTGCCAGGAATATCGCGGAAGAGCGTATAGTCCTTGCGATCACCAGACTTGTCGTGGTCTACAGTGTACGTGTAGATGTTCAGAGGTGATGTGAAGGTACCCGATACACCCTTATCAAGGAATGCATCGTACTTCACGCTGAACAACGGCGTACCGCTATTCTTGATAGCAACTGGATTTGCACGCTCATCCCAGAGATCGATCTCTACCGAGTTCGATGCATCTGAAGGCTTACCATTGACTGGTGTAGCACGGATGGTCCACCCTTCAGCCTGGAGGCCAGCAGTGATGAAGTCAGCAGCATTTACACGTGGCTTCACGAGCTTCGGATCCCAGCTCAGACGTACACGGATTTCCGTCATACCAACGGCATCAACGGATTCTGGTGTAGCTGTGAGCTCTACTGGGACGTCCACTGATGCACCAGGTGAAACTGTGTATGTATCCTTGATCAGATTCGTTGTCTCAAGGAAGAGACCGTTGCCTGTAAGCGTTGCTGTCTTTGTCTTCGCTGCATTTCGGTCATCAGAGATCACGACTTCAGCTGCGAAGCTGTTGCCACGCCACATGATACCTTGTGTCTTCGCCTTCTTTGTCCACTCGTTGTTTGCATCCTTGAGGTCTGATTGACCATTCTGGAGCTTTGTAACGAAGTCAGGCATAAAGATCACTGGAATAGAGACTTCTTGGCCTGGAGCAACGTCGACGAATTGGTCAACGATGACAAAGCGTGAAGCGTCTTGACCTGCAGGTTGCGCGATGTTGTATCGGATCGTCTGGTTTTCAGTGTGCTTGATGCGGATAGCCATGTCCTTCGTGTTGAAGACATACTGCTCTGCATCGGCATCTGTTACCGTGAACTCACCACCCTGCACGCGTGCTGTGATCTTGTATGATGGCTCATACGTTGCTTGACCCTTTGTACCAACGTTCGTGCTGATCACATATGGCGACTCGAATGTACCTGAAACAGATGGGTCGAATCGAACTTGGAGTTCAACCGGCGCCTCACCTTGCTTGATAACCCAAGGGTTCGCAGGTGTTGGTGCATTCAGGAGTTCAAACTTCGTTGCTGCGTCTGTGATCTTGATATCTGTGATCACAACGTTGTAGGTACCGGATGGCGTACCATCTGTTGGATTTGATTGCCCGAGGAAGTGCTCGTTCGAAACTGGAATCGAAAGAACTCTCGCTGCATCACCAACATTCAATGTTCCAGGGAAGTCAAGGTCAGCACCCTTTACCTGTGGCTGCCATGCTGTTCCATCAAGCGCAGCAACAACATCCTTCTTTGCTCCGTCAGCACCTGTCGTCGCAAAGACGATATCAGCACTGTACTTGCGCTCTGCTGCGCGGTTTGCGAGTTCTGTTGGAACGAACGCAACGGTGACGTAACGCGTCTGGTTTGCAGAACCCTTCACAAGCTGAACTGGGAACGTACCAACGTTTCCATTATCAACTATGCGGAAATTCGATGCATCTGTGCCGCGAATCACTGGTGCTTCATATGTCACAGGCTGATCACCGAGGTTTTCGAACGAGATGTTTTGTGTGTACTCGTTGATATTCTGTGATGTCTGAACCTTATCGATGACACGCTCAACCCATGGTGTTGAGTAGGCTTGGATCTTAACATCGTTGCCTGAACCAGTAAGGACCGCAATGTTGTCGACAACAGTAGCATTCGAATAGAATGGAACATCGACACGGTGAGCAACAGCAACTTCACCCTTCGGGCTGTATGAGACCTTGAAGTCGTATGTACCATTTGCAGCAATAGCAAGTGGGAAAACCGACTTGAGTGGTTGGCCGTCCATCGTGACCGGGTTGAAGAACTTACCGTTGTTGCTTCCGTCGAGAAGCTTCTCGTCGAAGCCTGTTACGTTCAATGCAACGCGGCTACCGTTCTGGATTGAAACAGTGCGCTCGATACCTGCTGTGCTTGCTGGAACAGTACCCCAGTCAACGTCGCTGACGTAGATCTTAGGTTCTTCACCGCGCACACGGAGTTCAACTGTCTTCTGATTGAAACAGTCGAGTTCACAGATCACTGTATCCACAACCAGTGGAGCTGTCTTGATCTGTGCTGTAACTATTACTTCGCGCGACTCAGATGGGCCGAGTGTGATCGGGCCTGTAGGATTTGTCAAGAAGACCTGATCACCACCCATCACGCGGATCTTGCGGATGTTTACTGGACGGTCTGTCTTTTCGTTTTTGATCGTAAACGTCAACGAGGTTGGCGTATTGAATGGAATCGTTCCGAATTCAAGCTTCGATGGCGTCCAACTGATCTTGTCTGCGATGTACGTGTATGTCTTTTCGATGAACTTGCCTGAGCGCGATACAATCTTGATCGTCGCAGTTGCATCCTTTGTCTTGTCAAAGACCTTGACTTCGAACGTAACCTTCTTATCGCCGCTTGTGAACTCTTCGTCTACGACAAGCTCGTAGTTGTTCAGTTCTTCAGGATATACAGCAAAGATTGATCCGCACGATGTGTTTTCTGGCAGAATCTTGCCTTCGCCCTTGACATCACCGCAGACCATCTCTTCCTTCACGGAAAGCGAATCGTCACATGGGATTGTCATGTCAATCGAAATAGGTGTGCCATAGGCACGACCTTGTTGAAGACCGTCAAGCGAACCGTAGTTCCAAGCTGTCCAGCGGACGCTTGGGTCGGTTGTTTCGATGAAGTGGTCGCCAGCACCGATCGGTGTACGGATGAATGCATAATCGGTGCCCTTCAGGAGGCGCATCGCACCACCGAAGGCTGATGTTAGCAAACGACCATCAACCTTGATTTTACCAATTTCCGCCGTTTTGAAGACGATGTTAAAGAAGTTGTCCATGCCTTCTGGAGCGTGGAACACACCGTAATCTGCCCAGCGATCAACAGACGGGATATACTGCAACATTGGCATACCCGACTCAACCGTTGGGTGTCCTTGTGCTTCGTCGCCATCCTTATTTCCCTTTGAGCGATCACGCAGGAATGCAGGAGGAAGGATCTTAGCATATGACTTGCCATACTGACCCATGAGGATCGGCTTGTCTGACTCCCAGTACGTTGCAACTTCAAGTGCAGTCTCGAGACGTGTTTCACCCTTCTTGAGAATCCACTTGTTCAGCAGTCCGCTACCATCTTGACGCATAGCCTTGACTGTTGTACCATCTTCGAGCGCAATCACGCGAACAACATCACCACGGTCGTCGTCAATACCGAACTCAATAGATGCCTGACCAACAACGCGTGTCGGTGTGTACATACATGGAGTTGTGACAAACTTAGTTCCGGCCATTTCGAGCGGAAGCATTGCGTCGTGTACATTGCTACGAACGAAGTGAGCTTCCGCAGCGAACATCCCCGTTGGAGGAAGTACGTCTGGGTAGCGCATAACGGCAACCTTCGTATGACCAGATACGACACCAACCGGCTTGCTTGCGCGGATGAATGTGCTCGTAAGATCCGTAGTCCATTCCTTGTTTTGGTCTTCGTTGATCTTCGCCTTGATCACGAATGTTTCACCCTTTTCGAGTGTGACCGTCTGTGTTGCACCCTTGCGGACACTTGGTGTTTCGACGCCGCCCTCAGTGTCGACTGTTGGCGTATACGAGACAACAGTGTTGTCCTTGTCAGCAATCAGAAGGATGTATGCTGGACGATACTTGTAGCCGGAGCTGTTACCGTAGCGATCCTGATAGAAGTTCATTGAGTAGTAGTTCTTGCCCCAACCTTCTACAGGAAGGTGTCGAGCCATTTCACCATTACCCATCCACGCCTGATACGTCGAGACCGAAATCGGCTTCTTCGACGTTACCATGATGCCGTATCCCTTACGAGTCTCCGACTCCACGTTCATGTATGCCGTGGACACCGGAATCTTGAGAACCTTGTTGGCCTCTACGGTGTACTCTTTGTCCATACGTGCTGCATCGTTGATGCCTGCAGGTGTTTGGACGCGCACGGTCGTCTTTGTCTTCGAAGAGATGAGCAGCTGCATAGGCTGCGGCATCGGCTTCTCAGTTGGGCTGGCCCAAACTTGTGGGAACGCAACAATGTACTTGCGACCCTCAGTAAGAACCATTGTACCACGGCGTTCGGTCACGTCTTGTGCCGAAATCACCCCAATACCGAGAATTGTCATCATGACAATGGCAATCATCGATTTCATCGTGGTGGAAACAAGTCTCATCGGACTTTCTCCTAGCGTGTAAAAAATGGATCCGTTTGCTTCAACGTCAAAATTCGTGTAGATGTGCACACAGCGCACGGACTAAAATAGGAATGTCCCAGACATATCAAAAAGATATGTTGATAAACCATGCTTAGCCATGGGGTCGTGGCCTGATGGCATTCACCCCACGATACGAAAACACAGAACCGTGAAAAAGGTTACACAGTGCCTATTCACACTTTTCCACCTGAACTTCACGAAGCGTTCATACATCTATTGATCAGACGATTAACGCTAGGCTCGATGGGTAGGCAAACTGCCACTAGTGCAGCGCCAACAACGACGTCGACAGCATAGTGATACCTAAGGTAAACCGTTGAGAATACGAGACTTCCACCAACGACGGCAAAGCCCCATCGAAGAGAACTACGGTTGCGAAACGCCAAGATCACGTTGGTAACAGTAAGCATTGTGTGACCACTCGGCATGCAGTCGCGATTGACCCAGCGATCAGGTTGGATCGCACCGGGAGGGATTCCCCCGCCGGCATCAACTAGCCCTCGTAGGAGTTCAGTGATAAACAAACCTGGCATCTCGGTAGAGATGGAATCAAATGCGTGCAGCGTGAAACGGGGTCCGATGGCCGGCATTGCAAAGTACAGGAGATACGAGATGAAGTAGCAGAAAGCCATTGCACGCGCAAATGAGGCAAGAGCGTCGAGGTCTCCTCGTCTCCATAACTCGACTGCCTGAAGAATCGGCAGGAGGTAGAACATGAAGTAGCAGATCTGCAGATACTCGGTCAGAAGCGGACTCGCGAGATTCCCGAGCCAGATCGTTGGATCAACACCAAAGAGGAATCGATCTGTGGCGATGAGCAGATCGTCAAACAGGAGGTTCGGATACACGGCGTGCACAATCAAATGCGTTTGATTGTACATCATATATATCACGGGAACAACGTAGAAGTAGCGGACCATTCGGAACAACTCTAGCCCCGTCATGGATGTGAGCAGGATCGAAGCTCCTGCGACGCCAAGAATCAGTGCATTCTGAAATAGAATGCTGGTTGCTAGGGGGATCCTGGTGTAGAGTATGATCGCTGCGACGGAGTAGAGCGAGACAATAGCAAGGGTGTAGACATCGACCGATAGCGCGTTCGAACGAAGACGATCCCAAACATCGCGAAGATGTACCGAAGGTGAGGAATTCATGCCAGATACATCTAAGATTGGATTCGTGTCCGAAGTTCGGAATACAGTTCGACGAGTTGAAGCGGAAGTAACTCTTCTGCGCGAGCTTTACTGATGTCGCACGTGACGAGCGTTGTAGCGTCATCATCAAGAACAATGCGATTATGTACGAGCCATTGCTGTAGGCTATTGCGCAGAATCTTGCGACGCTGTGAAAACGCCGCACGGACAAACTTCATAAAGCTCAATGGATCGACATCGGCGGCCGGACGTTCCCGAAGTGTAAAGCGGATAACCGAAGACGTAACAGTGGGTCGTGGCAAGAAGGATCCAGGCTGCACATGAAACAACACCTTGGCTTCAGCATAGAGCCACGTAGCAACGGTAAGAATGCCGTACTCCTTTGTACGTGGCATAGCGACGCAGCGCTTCGCAACCTCACGCTGCATCATCATCACAACACGATCTACCGTGCGATGTTGTTCAAATGCCCAAAAGATCAATTCGCTCGTGATGGAGTATGGGATATTCCCTATCACGACACGGTTGACGCGGGGGCATGATGGGAACTCGTGTTCCACATCTATGCGCAACACATCGTCGTTGCGTATCTCACATCGCGGAGATTGGTTCCACGGCTGTGCGGCAAGGAATGCTATTGCCCGCTCGTCAAGATCAACGGCGAGTACCCGATGGCATGTCGACGTCGCCAAACGTTCGGTTAGGACCCCCTTACCGGGACCAATCTCAAGCACATGATCTCCGGGGCGGAGCTCTGCAGCAGCAATGATCCTATCGGCAATACCGCGATCGGTGAGGAAGTTCTGACTTAACTCTCGGCGTGGAGCGAACGACTTCATTTTTGACGCACTCGTGCAATTGCACTCGCCAGACGGTTGCGCATCTCTGGGAGGAGTTCTGAAATCACCGTTGTATCAGCAAGTACTGGCATGAAATTCGTGTCGCCACTCCATCGAGGAACACAATGAACGTGTAAGTGATTCGGCACACCGGCGCCAGCTGAGGCTCCCATGTTCACACCAATATTGAACCCATGCGGATTGAGCTCGTCCTCAAGCGCACGCACAACAATACGAGTAACCTTCATGAGCTCGATCGCATGCTCTTCAGGCAGCAACGCAATGTTACCCTCATGCTGCAGCGGCGCGATCAAGACGTGTCCCGCGTTGTACGGGAACCGATTAATCACTACGATTGATGCATCAAACCGTGCAGCGACCAGCGACTGTTCGTCGTTCGACGTCTGAACAGCTGCAGAACACAAGAAGCACTCGGTGGAGGTATGCCGGTGTTCATCCGTGACATAGGCGGAACGCCATGGCGACCAGAGCTGATCCATACAGCACCTTCTAACTACAACGATGCCCGCCGAGGCGGGCATCGATTCACATTGTCTGTGTCGTTGATTTCGTTTAGAGTGCGAATCGCAAATCAATTCCAGCTTGGAATGCGTTAATGCGCAGGTTATCCGATGCACTAACTTCGGTGACACCGAAGTTGTAGTAAATCGCAGGAACAAGAAGCAAGCGTCCGACAGGGATTTCGTATTGTGCACCGGCCTTGATGGCAACTCGGATCGCTGAGCGGCCTGGGATGTCATCGCGAGCAGTAATGACCGTGCGACCATCGTTGACGTATTCGCATTCGGGACAGAACGTCGGGTCAAACTGCGCATTGAGTGGCTCGACAAGATTCATCGCCTGCACGCGCTGCGACGACAAGACATATCCAACCGCTGGGCCAACAGTAATGCCGAAATTCGAGTTGAAGAGGTTCAACTTATACATAACCTCTACATCGAGTAAGGCGTACTTGATGTCAGCCGTGTGGTCAACAACAGATGTCACCACCTCGCCAGCAGCGCTAAGCGATGGTAGCGTATCGCCAGCCACCGTATAGCTTGCAGGCAGGCTGTTGTAAAGGACACGAGCGATGATCGACGACTTCGAATCTCGTGGCTTCCCGAGTAAATACTCGAAGGACATGCCAACGTAGAAGCCGTTATCGGTTCCCTGCTCGAATTGGGGACAGAGAACATCGCCCGCAACCGACTGGAAGCCGGAGGAGTGCAACGACCTATTATACCCAATAACTGGTCCCAGGTAGACGCGCGGTGCGCTTCTCTCCGGAACGAGCGGATTCGAACGAGCACCAAGCTCTTGCTGTGCGACCATTGTCCCCGTCGCCGCGAGGAACACCGCAAGAACGGCGGTAGCGAATCTCCTCATAATCCTGTACCCTAGTTGACGATGATGACTTTGCAATCCGTTTCTCCAGAACTACTTCGTATTGCGACGACGTACACTCCAGAAGCCCACCCGGAACATGAAAAATTACAATGCTCGACCCCCTTTTGCAAAGAGAAACCTTCAACAAGCTGAAAACTTTGTCCTGTAATCGACTTTACAGCGATGCTGACGGTGGTTGGAGCGCTTGTTTCAAGGCGTAATTGAAGTACTTCTTGCACGGGCATGCTCATAACTGTGGTGGTAATCGAGGGAATACTCGACAACCGAATCACTCGTGCAGCTGCTCCACAGGGTGCGATTTGGAGCAGTTCGCGTTTGGCATCAGCTCCATCGTAACAGGCGGTGGCCTCAATTTCGGCCGATAACGTGAATGGTGATGGGTCCCGCCATAGCCACAATCCTGGGATGCTAACCGTTATATCCCATGCCCCCTGGCATTCCGGCAAGGCGAATCGTAGGCCATCAGACGTCTGTTGTGCCGATACGGCAGTGTCGATAAGTCCAAACTGGTCTGATCCGACTATCCGAATGGACTGTCCCGATACGGTAAAACGCTCGCCAGGAACACGAAGGACAACCACTGGCGTTGTCGGAATAACTTGCGATAGCTTTAGGGAAGCTTGAATCTGGAGCTCTGTTGATCCAGCAACGAGACTCGGTGCATTGGCAATACTGAGATCGAGAGCAACGCGTGGCATTGTCACCGGAACATCGGTGGAATCGAGTATCACCGATCCCGTCGAGTCGACTACTCGCACCCACAGCCTGTTGTTCGTGGTCCGATCGAAGATCCAATCCACATTCCAGCGCTGCTCGCCCCCTGGCATGATGATCTGTCCGGCTAACGAAGCATAGAGCACTTCGCGCCGTCGCCCATCGGTTAGCTCGACAGTATCGATACGACCTATCCCATCCCCTTCGTTGCGAACCTGCACCTCGATACGCTCCTGTTGACACGCGCGAGCGGATGCACTTGCTGCAAGGCGAGCGTTGAGACGCGCAGACGTTGGGATCACTCCAGTGCCGTGTAGCACATACTGCGTCACAGAGTCGGTATCACCGATGCGACCATTGTGACGCAACTCGATGGCACATACATGGAGTCCGGAGCGAATAGGCGTGAATCGTGTGCGTGCGCGCACGGTATCGACCGATGGTATCGATCGTAGGTCGCCAAGAGATGCTGGAATATCAAACGCCGTGGAATCAGGACCCAGCACGCGAATGGAACGCACATCGACCTCTGCGTTTCCGCCATCGCTTCCGCTTATAAGATGGTCAATGAGCGAATCTTTGTTGCGCCCAAGATCAACAGGTCCGAAGTCGCAGTCGATTCCGCGCACGTCTGGCAGCACTCCAACTGCGATGTGTCGCACGGTTAGCGTGGGATGAAGTTTCCAGTCGACTGCGACTGTATCCACCTGATCGATGCGTCCGCGTCTGTCAGGCGTGAGCTTGGCCGTTAGTGCGAGACTGTCACCTGCAGCAAGACGTTGCGATGCTGATGGCCCACGGGTTGTCACAGTTGAGTCCGACCAACCAGACCATCCATCGAGAACGGCCCAGCCACTTCCGGTATTCCGCAACACAACTGTGGTATCGTATGCCCCACCAACGCGCCGCTGCTGCCAATCGATCACGATTGACGCGATCTCTGGCTTCACGCCCCTTCCGCGCATAATGGTTCGAAGTCCACAGTCGGGCAGTGAACGAACGGTATCGCTTCGTTCGAATGGACCGACTTGGTCTGGCGTAAAGCAGACATCGATCCAGAGCGTGTCGTTTGGTTGCAACGCTATAGGTAGACGCAAACGCGCGGGGTCGATGAGGAAGTTCGGAATGGACTCTTGAAGCAGGATCGCCGTCACAACTACCGTTGACGGACCAGAATTAATCACGGGTAATCGTCGACACACAGTATCGCCAATGCGCACACCACCAACGTCGAGCGGGACGGTTGATAGCGCGGCAACCGTCGCTGTTCGAACATTAATAAAACGCTGCAAGCGACATGGGTACTCGACGATTACGCTGCCGCGAGCCTGCGATGTGTCGCTCGTAGGACGCAGACACACGGTAATAGTCAGCGAGTCACCCGGCGCAAGGATTGTGTCACGAATTGCTGGCGCAGCTATGCTCAGCCGAGCATCCCCAGTGATCAATGCTCGCACGATTGTCGTAGGCGTCGAATCACGATTGTAGATCACTGCTTTCGCACACTGAAGCCCAGAACCAGTAGCGTCAAGCACGACGTCGGCTGGGACGCTCACGTTGGGGGCGTCGTAGGTATAGAGGAGCTCTCTCCCATTACCTTGGTCATCGTAGGCGTGAAAGACAATTCGCGCATCGCGCCAGAGGTCCTTCACCTGTGCCCAGATTTCGACGGTGCTTGCGTCGTCAGCAGGTGGTGCGATCGACCACCTGTAATTCACCGTCCGGGACTGTATAACGCGCACATCATCGAGACGTGCGGTTGTAGCTGATGAGTCAGTGACGACGCCTGATATCTCGCCACAATCAACCGACACACGATACCGTGGAGGCGAAACATCGTCGGGACGAATGCCCTCGTATGCCACGCCGACCATGTTCGCATACGAATCGACGATTGAGGTACCATACATCACACCGCTGAAGAGCCCAGTGTCGGCTTGAAGCTGGAAGGCACCTTCACTCAGCTGCAGCCTAGCCCAGTGGAGCGTTGTGCCCGGAATGGTCTGTGTCCGAATCTGCGGGGCTATCGTTGTAACGGGCGTAGTATTGACGCGCAACGACGAAAGCGCAGACGCTTGCGCAATAACGTTTATGAAGTAGAAAAACTGCTGATTGTCGAGCCCAGACGTCTCGAGCACTGGGAACTGGAACATCGACTGGTCTACAAACTGCTCGACCGGCGGGACGATGACCATCGCTGGATCTCCGTATGCTCCGGATGTCGAACTACTCATGAATTGCGCGAGAAGAAATGGCTCATCACTCGTCCAATAGGCCGGCTCCTTCATCGCTGTATCTCGCCAGCTTCCTGGCGATGGCAGCGTAAACGTCGACATTCCGGCACTCGTTGTGAGCCGCACGGTTTGATTCGAGCGTGAGGCGACCATGCGGAACGCATCAGGACGCACGATCTGTGCGAACTGCGCGGTTGCATACGTTCGGCCCCATTTTGCCACAGGCGGTAGCTGCTC
>CAMCXP010000035.1 GCA_945883395.1 Melioribacter roseus P3M-2 | reverse complement strand
TCGGCGACAAACACATTGTGGCCTGCAACGAGCGAAATAGCATCACGATCCTTGAAGTCCGCGACCCGAATCTTGGGTCCTTGCAGATCCGCGATAATCGGGAGATAGATACCCAGCTTCCGCTCTGTAGCTCGTATCGCCTTGATATAATCCGTGTGGCTCTCGTGAGAGCCATGCGACATGTTGAGGCGAAAGGCATTTGCTCCAGATTGGACGAGGGCCGTCACCTTTGCTGCAGAGGCAATTGCAGGGCCCATCGTACAGAGGATCTTAACCTTCTGATGCATCATAACATTTGTTGAGGCCATAGCTGTGGTGCTCGTAGGTAAGTGGTTAGCCAACACGTGTGGAGGGCTTTGGAATCATGAACGGTTCGATCGAGATAGCTTTACCTGTGTCTTCATCTACAACACAATGCACGCCGCAGATGCGCACATCGCCGTCTGCGATCTCGTACCTATGCGCTGTCTGAAGCAGCAGACGTCGAATTGCAATATCCTTCTTC
The DNA here is from genome assembly GCA_945883395.1 of Melioribacter roseus P3M-2. GTDB lineage: Bacteria > Bacteroidota > Ignavibacteria > Kapaibacteriales > Kapaibacteriaceae > UBA10438. The sequence goes on along the minus strand of CAMCXP010000035.1, from coordinate 16,890 downwards.
ATGCCAAGGACGCTATCGTACGGACCAGTCATGCCGACATCCGTGAGATATGCAGTGCCGTTGGGAAGAATGCGTGCATCTGCAGTTTGCACGTGCGTGTGTGTGCCGACAACCGCACTCACACGTCCATCGCAGTGCCAGCCCATCGCGATCTTTTCGGCTGTTGCATCAGCATGAAAATCGAGGAAGATCACCTTTGTCTGTGGTGCGATCCTATTGATGGCAGCATCAACACCCTTGAATGGACAGTCGATTGCTTGCATGTAGACGCGACCTTGTGCCTGAATGATCCCAATGGAGCGTTTGTCGGGCAGCGTCACAACTGTCCAACCACGCCCAGGATTTTCCGAAGGGTAGTTGATCGGGCGGAGCACGTTTGCGTTCGACGCAAGTAGCGGACGCGCCTTCCAATTCTCCCAGATGTGGTTGCCGGTGGTGATACAATGAACCCCTGCCCCAAAGAGCTCATCGGCCTCTTTATCGGAGAGCCCCTTGCCATCAACGATATTTTCGCCGTTGACGATGATGCAGTCGGGCGTGTAAGTTTCGCGAAGTGATGGGAGGTTCCTGAGCAGCTCGCGCAGGCCAACGTGACCAACCACATCGCCAATAAACAGAATGTTGAGTGCTCGCATAGTGCACAAACCTACAAAAGCCTTGGAAAGGGGTATCTTCGTATCCACATGGCAACACGCATCTATACCAAGACAGGGGACGACGGCACGACCGGCTTATTTGGTGGTACGCGCGTCCGTAAGGATCATCTTCGCATCGAAACCTACGGAACTGTTGACGAGCTCAACTCGATCATCGGCGTAGCGCTCACCGAATCGCTTCCTGCGAACCTTGCTGAGCAGCTCCGGAGCATCTCATCCGTGCTGTTCACACTTGGTGCGGATCTGGCTACGCCGCTAGAGCCGCCGCCTGCCTACGACATTCCTCGCATTACCAGTGAGCATATTGCTGAGTTGGAGCGATGGATTGACGGACACGATGATGTGCTTGAACCGTTGAAGTCGTTCATCCTACCAGGCGGCACGCCTGGTGCCGCGCATCTCCATGTAGCACGCACCGTCTGCCGTCGTGCAGAGCGCAATGCCGTAGCTCTTGCGTCGTACGAGGATGTTGGCGCACATGTTGTGCGATACCTGAATCGACTGTCGGACTATTTCTTCACGGCAGCACGTGCCGCGAATGCCGCGCAGGGCGTCGCTGATGTGCCGTGGCGTCCATGGTCGTAAGCAACTGAAGCAACCGTTTTGCTCAGCGCGTGCGAATCAATCGCGCTCCGAACGCACCATCCGACTTATGCAGATGCGGCAGTGTCTGCAACATTCCGTCGGTACACACCTCGGCAGGAAGACGCGACTCTGCTCGATCGAGCGAAAACTCTGGGTGATGCTCCAGGAACCACTGCACGATGTTTGCGTTCTCTTCAGGTTCGATCGAGCACGTTGAGTATACAATCGCTCCGCCAACCTTCACCAGCTGTGCTGCGTGACCGAGAATTTCGCGCTGTGTAATGGCCATCTTGCGCACATCGTCGATATCACGTCGCCATTTGATGTCGGGCTTCTTCGACAGCGTACCCAATCCAGAGCATGGCGCATCGACCAGCACAATGTCTGCCAGCTCGGTTGTCTCATATGTACGCGCATCGCCGTGTTCAGCACGAACAATAGAGCATCCAGACCGTTGGGCGTTTTCGTCGATGAAGCGGAGCTTCGACTCATACTTCTCCAGTGCGATCACGCTTCCCTGATTCTTCATCAGTTCTGCTGCATGCACCGCTTTTCCGCCCGGAGCAGCGCAGAGGTCGAGAACGTGCATCCCAGGTTTTGGATCGGCTAGCTGCACCGCCAGGCTTGCACTTGCATCCTGGACTGTGACGTGTCCCAGCTGGAACAACGGTAGCGAACGCACGTCGCGAAGCGACGTGATAAGAACGCTTGATGGGTGGATAGGCGCAATCTCGTACTTGATCTCAGCTTCATTCAGTTGACGTTCAACGTCGGCTATCGTGGTCTTCAGCGTATTCACACGCAACGTCAGCATTGGACGGTGTGTGTTGGCCGATAGAAGCGCTTCGGCTTGTTCGCTGCCGTATCGTTCAAGGTACCGCTTCACGATCCACTGAGGGTGTGCGTAGTGAACCGAGAGATGGAGAGCTTCATTCTCCGATCGTTCCGGATAGCGAATCGTCTGGATATTGCGCAGAATGTTGCGCAGAACCCCATTCACAATCCCGGCATGCCGCTCGCCCTTAATCCGCTTGACGATCTCCACCGACTCGTTGATTGCAGCCGGTGCTGGGATCTTCGAGAGGAACATAATCTGGTAGAGCGCGATACGCATTGCATTCTTCACCAGGGGAAGCCCCTTTGCGAACTCACCATGGTAGAAACCTGTCAACACCCAGTCGAGACGCGACTGCCAGCGAACGGTTCCGTTAACCAGTTCTGTAACTAATGCTCGGTCGGCAGCTTCAAGCTCCGACCTACGCAATTCGGCATCGAGCAGTTTGTCGATGTACGAGTCGGAATTTTCATACCGACTCAACAGCTTCACGGCAGTGCCGCGAGCTGTTTGGAAAATCGTCGTCGAGGATGTCTCGATCGTCGGTGCCGCCTGTTCATCACGTTCGGCGGTCGAAGGTGCAGTAAACTCTGTCATGCCACAAGTATAGTCAAACAATGTTCTGTTGCGATTGGCAACGAATGATGGCAAGTTTGTTCAACTTCTTCCCGACCCCGCAGGATGTCATGCGCATTGCACGATCCTTGATTCCCGTTCTGATGTCAGCACTGCTCCTCGCAGTGTCCGTATCAGCGCAGGTGAACGTGCTCGACAGCGATCCCATTGCTGCGCGGAAGCGGCTTGTGTTCACCCAGCTCGGCGGTTTCGTCGGCATCGGCGGTGTAATGCAAACAGGCACTATCACCACGGACTGTCAGTGTGATTTCAATGGGGGAGGGGGCACGCAGTTTGCTGTTGGTGCCGTCGTTGAGCGCCTTACACGCTCGCAGCTTATTTGGGGAGTCTCTCTCGGGTACGATCGGCGAGGACTAACCGGTCAGTTCACCGAGATTGAAGGAGTTGGTCAGCGAAGTCCCTCTGGCCGCGAGTTCGACGTCCCGATGACCTTCCTCAACGAAGCAGACATGGCGCTTGATGTCATCACGGTAGCCCCATATCTCAAGCTGAAGCCCTTCGGCCCCGTCTTTGTTCGAGCAGGTGCGTCGCTGGGGTATGTTGTTTCCTCAACACTCGTACATCGGAAGACACTCACGACGTCCGAGGTCGTGTTTCCCAATGGTGAAGTGGCTACGGCAGAGCTCATTGGGGTCGATGGTACGTCGGTTGTGCTGCAAGATGGGCCTGTTCCAGACATTCAGCCGCTCCAACTTGGCCTCTTTGGTGGAGTGGGTGTTGATGTTAGCCTCTCAAAAAAGCTCACAATGACACCAATGCTTCAGTATTTTCAACCACTGACCTCAATCAGTGCCCAAGGAACGGGCTTTTCGGCGCGTTCCTTCCAGTTTTTGTTGGAGCTCCGCCACATTCTCTAATTCAGGGCTTTGGTGGTTATCCACAATTACCTATTTTTTCCGTCCGTTGCCTGGGGGCAACGGATCATCTTTTGGAACCCAAGTGGTTGGGACGCAATCACCATTAGGACGGGACGTGTATGATGCAGCGATTGGTGACGGTCTTTTTCAGCGCTCTTTTCCTTGTTGCGTTGGGGCAGGCCGCAGCATCGGGACCTGAGTTGTACCTCATTGGGCTAACCATTGAGGCAACACCTTCGGCAGATGAGGATTCACGAGGAGACATTCTTGAGGATCCCAAAAAGATCCGAATCCTAAATCTTGGGAAGGTGATCAACCATAAGGGGCTGGACTACGGTCCGACGATTAGCGCCGACGGCAAGACGTTGTTCTACGTCTCGAACCGTCCGGGTAGCCGCGTCACACGTGACGGCGACTTTTCGCACGATTTCTGGTCGGCTCGCAAGGCGAGCAATCTCGACACAGTCTTTAGCGAACCAGTCAACATCGACACGCTTGATGCCGGAGTGAACACGATCATGAACGAAGGTGTTGCATCGATTGCAGCCGACCGTCAGACGTTGTTCTTCACCGGTTGTAACCGAGCTGATGGCCTTGGCGACTGCGACATCTATGTTGCTGACGTCGACGGCGATCGCTGGGCAAAGCCACGTAATCTTGGTCGTGCAGTGAACTCAGAATACTGGGATTCGCAGCCATCGATCTCTCCAGATAAGTCACGCCTGTATTTCACATCGAACCGCCCATCGCCAACAAATCCAAATGGTGAAGGCGACGATGACATCGACATCTGGTACAGCGACTGGGATGAAGATCTCGGTGAGTGGAAGCAGGCTAAGAACCTTGGTTCAGAGATCAACACGAATAAGCAGGAAGTGTCGCCATTCATCGCATCTGATGGATACACACTCTTTTTTGCTTCGAATGGACACCTCCCGAACCTGGGTGGTCTTGACTTCTATCGCTCTAAGAAGACAGGTGAGAAGGAACGCGACGGCCGTGAAAAGTGGACAAAGCCACAACCGCTTCCAGCTCCTATCAATACGCCTCAGGACGAGCAGTTTATTTCGTTGCCAGCATCTGGCGACGTTCTCTACTTCTCATCACGCCGCACAGATATTCCTGGATACCAGGGCGAGATTGACGTCTTTATGGCGTTCATCCCAACGTACTTCCGTGCTGTTAATGTGATCGTTAGCGTGATCGATGAGTGTACTGGACAGAACGTCCCAGCAACACTGTCGTTCCGTAATAACAAGACAGCTCGCACGGTAAATGATAGCGTCAACATCCAGCGCGTTGAGTCGAACATCATCGTCTCTGATGATGACTACGGGATGTCCAGCGCTCGCGATGGAATGACATCGTTCACTGTAACAGCGTCTTCACTGACATACGGTGAGCGTTCAATCACGATCGACGTTACTGATCCTGGCAAGACGACTAGCTCTGACGATGCAACCAAGCAAACCGAAATCCGCAAGACGATCACGCTCGGGCAGAGACCAAAGCTTGGTGCCGAGATGAAATCATCGAAATGGGCAACGGGTAAAAACAACGGCTTTAAGGGCCTTGTGATGGAAGAGCGCGCAACGATCCAGCTCTATCCGCTTCTCCCATACGTCTTCTTCGATCTCAGCAGCTCGACACTTCCTGGTCGCTACAAGCAGATCACAAGTGGTCAAACTGCAGACTTCAACGACGAGCGTATCCCTGGTGGTACGTTGGACAAGTACTATCACGTGATGAATACCTACGGATATCGTCTGCGCAAGTATCCAAACGTGAATGTTGAAGTTGTTGGCTGTCTTGACGAAACGAACGAAGACAAGGGCTCGGACCTTTCAAAGCGCCGTGCACAGATCGTCTACGATTACCTGAAGAACGTCTGGGGTATCAGCGAGAGCCGCATGAAGCTGTCGCACCGTGGATGGCCGGAAGTTCGTTCGAATCCGAAGGACTCCTTCGGTATCGTCGAAAACCGCCGCACAGAGTTCCGCTTCTCCGGCGGAACTGCAGACGATCTCTGGGAAGTACAACGTCCGATCCTGGACAACGACCCTACAGTCAGCCCAGATCCAGACCGCATGACATGGACAATGGCGAATGGTATCGACGAGAACATCGTCGCATCACGTCGCATCGAAATCCTGCGCAATGCACAACCATGGAACACGATCACAGCACTTGGTACAACTGATGCATCAACGCAGTGGGACTGGCAGAACACAGATCTCGAGTACCCGAAGGAAAAGGGTGCGGAAGGTGCTACTGAAGTTGGTCTGAACCCATTCAAGGCAGTTCTGGTTGTAACATCGAAGAACGGACAAGAGTGTAAGTCCGATACAGTGACTGTCCCAGTGAAGCGCGTCTCATCGAAGACGATGGGTACTGAGCGCGGTGCTGAAAAGACACTTGAGAAGTACAACCTGATTCTCTTCAAGTTCGACTCTCCAGAAGCTGGCGAACTCAACGAGCGTATTATGTCGACATGGGTCTTCCCACGCGTGAAGAAGTCGTCAGACATCCGTATCGAAGGTCACACAGACGTTGTTGGTCTGGACACACGTAACAAGAAGCTTTCGGAAGACCGTGCTCGCACGGCTGAGAACTTCATCAAGAAGCGCACATCAGCATTCTCGTCGCTTCAGACGCGTGGTACCGGTGAAGAAGAGCCGCTGTACTCGAATGAGCTTCCTGAAGGTCGCTTCTTCAACCGTACGGTTCAAGTAATCATCGAGACACCACTCGCTGACGCAGAACTCGGCGAGTAAGCTGAATCAACGATAGAACCTACATCAGTGCCCGACCATTGGTCGGGCACTTCTGTTTAGTTTCGTACCTATGATTGAATGGAACGTCGACCCGATTATGTTCTCCGTCGGACCGCTCTCACCGCGCTGGTACGGTGTGATGTTTGCTCTCGCGTTTTACCTGTCGTTTGTCGTCATGAAGAAGGTCTTTCTTGCTGAACAGAAGGATCTTCGACAACTCGACTCACTCACGATCTACATGATCGCTGGAACGGTACTTGGTGCTCGTTTCGGACACGTGCTGTTCTATGAGCCTGAGATCGTGCTCCAGAATCCTCTCGATCTGATTGCTGTCTGGAAGGGTGGACTCGCAAGTCATGGCGGTGCGCTGGGTATCATCACAGGCTTGTGGCTCTTCCACAAGAAGTACAAGGGTTACTCGATGATCTGGCTGCTTGATCGTCTCGCGATCGTTGCAGCTCTGTCTGGGATGTGCATTCGCATCGGGAACCTGATGAACTCAGAAATCATTGGCAAGGCAACGGATGTATCGTGGGCCATCTGGTTCCAACGTGTCGATACCGTGGAGCCCGTGTGGCGTCACCCAACGCAGATCTACGAAGCATTGCTTTGTCTCGCAGTCTTTGTCTGGTTGTGGTCGCTGTACAAGAAGGGTGTGGCACAACAACAACCCGGACGGCTCATTGGTGCGTTTCTCGTTGTGATCTTCGCTGGACGTTTCATCATCGAGTTCCTCAAAGAACACCAAGTGGATTTCGAAGCTAGCCTACCGATTGATATGGGACAGATCCTCAGCATTCCCTTTGTCATCGCTGGTGTGTACTTCATCTGGCGCTCGTCGCGCTCACAACTCGCATAACGATCATCTCTCTCATTGGAGGTTGCAATGTCGATTACACACATCACCGTCATTGGTGGCGGAACAATGGGCAACGGTATCACGCACGTTGCTGCACAAAGCGGTTTTACCGTAACACTTGTTGATGTGAATGATGCCGCTCTCGAGCGTGCGATGAAGACGGTCACATCAAACCTTGAGCGTCAAGTCAAGAAAGAAACGATCAGCGCTGATGACATGAAGGCAACGCTTGCTCGCATCAGCACATCAACGTCGCTTGAGCAAGGGGCTTCCAATGCGGACCTCGTGATCGAGGCTGCGAGCGAGCGGATGGAGATTAAGAGGCAGATCTTCGCTACACTCGATGCAGTCTGCAAGCCAACAGCCATTCTAGCATCAAACACGTCGTCAATCTCGATCACAGAGCTTGCTGGTGGTACAAAGCGTGCCGACAAGTTTATCGGCATGCACTTCTTCAATCCAGTACCAGTGATGAAGCTGTGTGAGATTATCCGCGGTCTTGCAACAAGCGACGAAACATACGCTGCGATCAAGGCGCTTGCCGAAACAATGGGCAAGGTGCCGGTCGAAGTACAAGACTATCCAGGCTTTATCTCGAACCGCATTCTGATGCCGATGATCAACGAAGCAGTGTACTGCGTGATGGAAGGCATTGCGAGCGTCGAAGACATCGATACAGTGATGAAGCTTGGTATGGCGCATCCGATGGGACCGCTTACGTTGGCCGACTTCATCGGACTCGATGTGTGCTTGTCGATCATGGAAGTGTTGCACAACGGTCTCGGCGATTCGAAGTACCGTCCATGTCCGCTCCTTCGCAAGATGGTAGCTGCTGGACATCTTGGCCGCAAGAGCGGTAAGGGCTTCTACGCATACTAATACTCGCACAACAATGATGAAGTCCGCACTCGTCGCATGTCTGCTTTGGTTCTGCACCACAGGCGCACATGCGATGGGTGCGGACTCTGTCGTTTGGCGCTGGTCGCCGTATGTCAGCACGGGAGTGGGCACTCCCAACGGTATGCGCACGGAAGTAGGAATGCATATCGCAGGGTATGGCTCACTCGCAATCACACACGGACTTTTCGCGTCGTGGACGCGCGAGGCTACACGCCCCATGTTCGGACTCAATGCTCGCGTGTTCATTCCCGTAGACGTGCCCCTTCATCCCTATGTGCTGGTAGGGGGCGCAGGAACTATTCAGATCTTCGGGGGCAGTGACGAATACTGGCAAGCGATGATCGGGGGAATGATTGAGATAACTCCGTGGTTGCATGCCCGACCAGAGATCGGCGCGGTTCAGGCAAAGAAACATATCTCCGGTGGATCGGGTCTGTGGAGTAGCTCTCCAGAGGTCTACACGCGCACACTCTATGTGTGCGCACACATCGGACTTGAACTCGATATCGTACCGATCTTTTCTCGTTGAATACGATATGCTTGGTAAAGGATAGAGCGGTGGTGTAGTTTGGGCATGATATCGCATGCGATGATAGCGTGCGAAGGAGGTGGGTATGAATCGTCTTGTCGTCGTAATCGCGCTGTTCGTTCTCGGGTCGACAGCGTATGCCCAGTCGATCGACTGGATCCAACGTATTCCATTGCTGCAAACCGGTTGGCAGTCTCCTGGTGAAGCGCAGGTGTTTGAAGACACCGTGCGTAAACGCCTTATGACTGTTGGATGGCGCTTGGGCACCATCTTCCGCAGTGACGACAACGGAGCATCGTGGCAAGGTCAGTACGCACTCGGCACAGATGTGGTTGGGAAGTATGGCGTGATCTACGTCGCTCCTGATGGACGATACATCTGGCATGGACTAACACCATGGAATCAGCGTGTAGCGCTTGTGTCGTCGGATGGCGGAGAAACATGGCGTACATATACGCAGGACGCGTTGGTTGCCAAGGATGGTTTGCATCGCGGACTCCTCACGATTATCCCTCCGTATAACATTCGTGCGTATGAGAGCCTTGTCACAGGTGGGCACGTGATGAGTTCAGACCTTGGCAGAACGTGGCGTCGAATCCAGTACCCACCTGCTGACAATCCACCCGTGAGCGAATCACGCGAAATGATCGCAGCGCCAAACATGCTCTACCGTACCGGCAGACCGTACATGTACAGGTTTGATGCAAGCAAGGACACAGCATGGACGCAGACACGTGTGCATGGAAGTGGACGCTTTGCTAAGGAAGTAGATGGCGGGGTGGTGACGGCTGTATCCAACGCGTTGTATGTGTATCAAACGTGGTCCGATACAACTCCACGTATTCTTCGCACGTGGAAGGACGACGTTACTGGCGATACCATTGCGCTGTCGATTGGTGATGTTCAGAGATACGACGATTCCACAGTGTACGCGTTTGACGCTCGCGGGTGGATCTTCGAAGTGCGTCCGCGCACAAGGCATATACGATGCATCCAACCGTTCGGTGCGGCATTTCCGAAACCTGCGAGCGGCATCACACTCCGTCCGGACTTTCTCTGGGCGGGCATCTACAACGAGTACTGTGTTGCGATTACGAACGTCAACCAGTTTGGATGGTGCGTAGCAGAACTCAAGAATGGGAAGGTACTTCGGGTTGATACCGTGCCAAGTCGTAGACCATGGGTAGTCGCAAATGGTCAAATGCCGTACAACTATTACGGCGAACGAGGAATCTTCATGTTCAATATCTCTACAGGCAATTTCCGAGAGATCGTGCGAACGACAGACCTCGGTGCATCATGGATTCACACAACCAAGGTGGAGAGTGAAGAACTCGAGCCGACGTTTCTCGGCGCACGTACGTCGGTGCGTGCACCCGACGGCACGCTGCTCATCCAAACGACGCGCGATCACTGTGTGATACCCGACGATCGTGGATCGATCGAACGCACCTATGAGCTCACGGACTTCTTCGGCCGTGTTTTTGACCCTGAGCAGCGGATGCTGAACGATCGTTTTGCCACACTCTATCGTGATGAAGATCGAGTGCTTCTTCCAGGACGGACGCTTACGACGTACGATTACAAGCTCGGCAAATCCACATCAACAGTTCTTCCGCGAAAGACTTCCTTCGTTCGACGTCTCTCTTCGTCGATGATGGCTGCTGGTGCAGATTCACTCTGGATGACCTTCGATAACGGTCGCGAATGGGTGTTCGTATCAGCTACACTCACGTCGCCTGTGTCTCAACCGCGTGGACAGTTTTCTGATGCTACACGGACATCCTCAGGAGTGCTTCTGTCGGCCGTGCGCGGTGTCGATTTCAAAGACGTTGGTGAACGTCGCGGCATCCTGAGCTATGGTGGTATCGGACGTAGCGTCGATAATGGTGACACGTGGCAATGGGTGTCGAATCTTCCCGACAGCATGAGATTCATCTCGCGTATCGAGCGCGTGAACGATTCGGTTGTTCTGGCGATTGGCGGACGTATGCTTGTTGATTCCGCGTCCATTCGTGACGTAGCAACGTACAAGATCGAGGTCGACGCGTCGGCGATCCTCATCAGCACTGATGATGGCGCTACGTGGCAAGTAGCAACACGCGACATCCGCACAGGCATGATACGCGGCGATCATGAGCCTGACATCTGCGTTGTAGGCAATGGTGTAGTGCTCGCCAGTTTACATTCTGGCTTCCCGTTTATCTCCACTACGTCAGGTCGTACGTGGTCGGTTCTCGACATCCCCGAACTCGGACTCGCAAGCGTGCATAGCTTCCGGCGTGAAGACAACGGTGATATCATGATCTGCACATCAAGTGGAGCAGGATATCTGCGTCTGCCGGGTGTAACGTCGGTTGAATCTGAACACCAAGATGCGCGTGCCGACAACACGGCATGGGTGGCGAACAACCAACTGCATGTACGCATCGATCAACCACAGACACGCGTTCGCGTTGTGTCGGTAGATGGACGCACAATCATTGAACGCGTGTGTGATCCGGGAGTCGCCACGGTTGATGTTTCTCCATATGCACATGGAGTGTATGGAGTGGAGTGTGTATCGACAACGACGACGAAGCGACTCAGTGTTGCGTGGTGATAGAATGCCGATCTTATCGGCATCGTCGTTGTTGTTGTTGCGACTGATTGTAGTTGTCAGTGGCGCAGTGGTTGCTTTGACGCACGCTTATGGAGCAGTAGCATGGGTCGCATTGCCAGATGCCACATTGACTCGCTTCGACCTCTCGACGATTCAGTCTGAGGTCGGCAACCCGTCAGGATATCTCGTCTCGCTCGTAGGAATGCTGGTAGGTGTCGGACTCATTGGCTACGTCGCACTGAGAGTGCGGGGCATTGTACCACGTCCGGCCTCGCTGCTGCTTGTTGCAGTAGTGCTGTTTTTCCTCAATGCCGTTGCAACCTATTTCATGCCCAATGTATGGAGGGCGCATGCCGTTCTTGCGCGTATCTCCTTTATCGTGCTGATTGCATCTCAGATAGCGTTGTTTGCTCAGTTAATGATGCGCCGCGACTGGTACATCGCTTGGGGAACGCTCGTAGCTGCGATTGTCATGTTCGTGTTGCCCAAGTATTTTCATGTCGATCTTATCATGAACATCGCCGGGTTTGATGTCAACATCATCCTAGGTCTCAGCGAAGTGGCATACCTAATCCTCTTCTACACCGGGATGTACCGTATGCTCGGTGTTGCTACGCGGGGAACCAGCGGATAGCAGATTCGGGCGCATACCAAGCCATGTCGCGATCGATCTCCATTGCGGGCTTTTGCGTACTGCGCAGAATCACAGGCGTAGCATTTACGGTGCCGTGAGCCAGCCATTCATGACCGATGAACTCAAGTGCTCGTGTACGCACAGCCAAGACGCGTGAGTTACCATCATTTTCAAGACGAAGACGTTCCGGTCTGATTCCGAGGATCTGATTATCCATCGGAATCAAGTTCATAGCTGGGCTTCCGGTGAAGGAGGCAACAAATGGTGTTGCTGGGCTATCATAGATCTCTGCTGGCGAACCAACCTGTTGAAGCCTGCCCTCGTTGAGGATTGCCATACGATCGCTCATTGTCATCGCTTCAACTTGATCATGTGTCACATAGACTGTAGTAACGCCGAGCTTGCGTTGCAGAGCACGAATTTCTGTGCGCATGTGCGCACGAAGCTGTGCATCAAGGTTCGACAGCGGTTCGTCGAACAGGAAGACGCGTGGCTTGCGAATGATCGCACGTCCAACAGCGACACGCTGACGCTGTCCGCCCGAGAGTTGTTTTGGCTTGCGGTCAAGCAGCGGTGAAAGGTTCAGAACCTCAGCTACTTCTTTCACGCGTGCGGCGATAGTCTCGCGTGATTCCTTGCGAATCGACAGCGGAAAGGCCAGGTTCTCGAACACCGTCAGATGTGGGTACAACGCATAGTTCTGAAACACCATGCCAACATCGCGCTGGCGTGGTTCCACATCGTTCATCGGAACATCATCGAACGACAGTGTGCCTTCGGTTATCGACTCGAGTCCGGCAATCATGCGAAGCAGCGTACTCTTGCCGCAACCTGATGGACCAACCAACACGAAAAACTCACCTGGTTCAATCGCAAACGATACATCTTTAAGGGGCTGTACGGTGTCGTACGACTTTGTCACGTTGTCGAAGGTAATCCGTGTCATGGCTTCCTAGAGTCCGCTCTCGCGAAGTTGTTCGACGAGAGTGCGCTGTTCCGGTGTAAGAGTTGATGGAAGACTTGACGTCAGTTCAACATACAGGTCTCCCCGCGAATCACCGCCATAGATCGGCATACCTTGCCCCTTGATACGAAGAACCTTGCCCAGCTGCGAGCACTGGGGGATTGCAACAGCAAGAGTGCCACGGGGCGTAACAACGTTATGTGTGCCACCGAGGAGAAGCAGTGAAAGCGCCACTGGTTCCGTCACATGCAGCTCGTTGCCCTCGCGGCGATAGCGTGGATCCGGTGTCACTGTTACTTCCAATTCTCCGTCGGGAACACGCAAGCGTTGTCCGTTCGCAACACCCGGCTTAAACGTCACATCAATCATCGTACCATCGATTGCGAAGCGCTTTGCAATACCCGTGAACGCCTCCATAAACGTCAGTGTAACGGCAAACACACGTCGAGGCTGCGGAGTTTGGCGCCGCTGTGTTCGTTGACGTTGCGTCGTACGTTGTGTACCGAAGAGTTCCGACAGCATCTCGCCAAACGATGTGCCTTGGAACATGTCACCCACATCATCCATTGGAAAACCCTGAGCACCACCAGGACGACGTCCCGATTGCGAGTACTGTGATAGCTGATCATACTTCGCGCGTTTCGTGGGGTCCGACAGCACATCATAGGCCTCGGAAATCTTCTTAAAGCGTTCCTCTGCTGCAGGCGTATCGGGATTCGTGTCAGGATGAAACTGGCGTGCTAGACGACGAAACGACTTCTTAATCTCGTCGTCAGTAGCCGTACGAGGAACTTCGAGTTCGTTATAGTAATCGGTAAACGACATTTTACAAAACCTCTCCCAGTGAAAGACCAAACCACTTGTTGAGGTAGATCGCGAAGAGCGATGCGAATACCAACAGCGTAAACAGTACGATCCCAATGATGCGACCAGCGCCGCGTGATGTATGCTTCAAACTTGAAGCAACGATCGACTCCGTAATGCGCTCAGTCAGACTAAAAATCGGAACAAAAATCAACACGATCACGCCCATGCCGAGGAGTGTTGCCGTAACCGGACGAAACCGTTCTGTTTCGCCGAGGAGATATTCCTCCAACAACCCCGTGCACAGATACGACACCAATACAGTAACTGTGAAGACAATCGCGCGAGTGACATTGCGCATCAGCGAATCTCCCACATTGGAGCATCATACTCCATACGTGTACCGATCCACCGTACCAACCCACCTTCGGGCAAGCGACCCCAGAGTTGCATTGACGGACCTTGCAATGGGGCGAACGCGCGTTCGAGGAGCGACTCTTGTGAGAGCACTGCCTGTGTGGACGACGACAAACCAGGCCATCCAGCAAGCGCAAGTGACAACGTCGTGGTAAACCGACGCGTGAATGAGCGTACATCGTCGATGCGTGGCATTGCAAGTGCATACCACAACGTTGGAGTACGAGGCACGAATTCGCTAGCTGGCTTCGGTAGAACTTCCCGTAATGAAATCTGCGCGCTCAGGTTACATGTAGGCGCGCACCACAGCAAGCTACAAGAGATGACGATCAGCAAACGACGTAAAGGCATCACCACCGATGATAATGTGATCGAGCACGCGAATATCGACGATACGGCCTGCATCGACAAGCTGTCGTGTAATTGCGCAGTCTTCACGTGAAGGTTCGACATTTCCGGAAGGGTGATTGTGGACGAGGATCACTGCTGCAGCGTTTTCTGCGATGGCGATGCGGAATACCTCACGCGGATGAATCATCACCGCATTTAGCGAACCGCTACTCACATCAACGATACGAATGATTTGGTTGGCGCTATTGAGTAATACCACGCGAAACTGTTCCGTGCGCAGATGTCGCATGTGCGGCGTTAGAAGACGAGCAACGCTAGCTGGCGTTGTAATTGCCGGACGATCCGAGAACGGAGCAGCCTGAATGCGCTGTGCCAACTCGAAGGCAGCGCAGAGTGTCGACGCCTTCGCTGTGCCCATGCCGCGTACAGCCCGCAGCTCTGCAACATCACGTCCGGCCAGATCCGTTAAGGTTGGAAATCGTTCCGATAGCGTTTCGGCGATGGTCGATGCAGATGCGCCGGCTGTTCCTGACGCAATCAGGAGCGTAAGGAGTTCCTGCGTGCTTAGAACGCCAGCCCCGTATCGAACTAGGCGCTCACGTGGTCGATCGGCATGCATCAGCAACCCATGCTAGGTAAGGGGCATGTACGCTGCCCACATCGATGCACACGATCTCCGGGATCTCATACGGATGAATCTCTGCCAACGCCTGTGAGGCTGATTCGGCCAGGCCGTGGAGCGTCTTCAACACCACCTGCACCTCCGCGGAGCGCTCCACGCCCCCGTTCCACCGATACGTTGAGATCATGCCTGGCATCGCAGATCCGCAGGCGATAAGTCGTCGCTCCAGAAGATGCGAGATCGCCGCATCCGCATCGTCCAGTGTTGAGAATGTCGTCACAATCAGCGCCATCTTTTCCATCGTGTTGCTCAACATTTGTTGCATTTTTGTGCCCCGAATCGTCATCCACTTCTCTGCAATCTGCATCATGATCGATCTCATTATCTACCACCTACACATTGTTGGCGCGTTATACGCGTTCACGATGCGGTGGCAGCGTGATGGAATCAAAGGTGGTGCACTCGCAGTAGCCACGTGTGGACTCGTCTTCACCATCCTTTGGGCGATAACAGGACCAATAGCGTACGCTCTAATGCCTGCTTCGGCTACGTCGCCCTTGTTTACAGCAGACACGTTGTCGCTCGTGCTGCTGTTGATTCCTGAGATCGTATTCTTCCGCGCGTTTTTCCTCCGTACGTCGGATGCGTCGCAACGTGACCAAGCAGATAATCCAGCCTAGGATTTGGTTCGTATACCCCTTTAGCCGTATGTTTGTCGTTCCCCCCGACACGATCGCAGTGATCAGACGGATGGGATGAAGAATCGATGTTCTTTGACAACAGGAAGCAAGCAGTAAACGAAAAGGGTAGGACAAATGTTCTACCCCCGTCAAACGAGTCTGCTCTTGGGCAGACTTAATTGAGATCAATTCGGAACAACAACAACCAAGAACTAGAATCAAAATCTTCTACAACGGAGAGTTTGATCCTGGCTCAGGACGAACGCTGGCGGCATGCCTAACACATGCAAGTCTAGGGGTAGCAATACCACTGGCGCACGGGTGAGTAACACGTAGGTTATCTGCCCCTATCACAGACATAACCTCGGGAAACCGAGGCTAATATCTGATGAGGTCGTGAGATCAAAGCTTCGGCGGATAGGGATGAGCCTGCGGCTGATTAGCTAGTTGGTGAGGTAATGGCTCACCAAGGCGACGATCAGTAGCTGGTCTGAGAGGACGAACAGCCACACTGGAACTGAGACACGGTCCAGACTCCTACGGGAGGCAGCAGTGAGGAATATTGGTCAATGGGAGCAATCCTGAACCAGCAATGCCGCGTGTGGGATGACAGGGCTTCGCCTTGTAAACCACTGTCGGATGGGACGAAAGGAACCCTCGGGGTTCTGGGACGGTACCATCAAAGGAAGGGTCGGCTAACTACGTGCCAGCAGCCGCGGTAATACGTAGGACCCGAGCGTTGTCCGGATTTACTGGGTATAAAGGGTGCGTAGGCGGCCTTGTGCGTCAGAGGTGAAATCTCCGGGCTTAACCCGGAGGGTGCCTTTGATACGGCAGGGCTTGAGTGCGAGAGAGGATGATGGAATTCCTGGTGTAGCGGTGAAATGCGTAGATATCAGGAGGAACACCGGTGGCGAAGGCGGTCATCTGGCTCGCAACTGACGCTGAGGCACGAAAGCGCGGGGATCAAACAGGATTAGATACCCTGGTAGTCCGCGCCC
Organism: Melioribacter roseus P3M-2; assembly: GCA_945883395.1. Classification (GTDB taxonomy): domain Bacteria; phylum Bacteroidota; class Ignavibacteria; order Kapaibacteriales; family Kapaibacteriaceae; genus UBA10438. The sequence continues at coordinate 184 of CAMCXP010000035.1, read as the reverse complement.
TAAACGATGTATGCTTGGTGTTGGACCCGCAAGGGTTCAGTGCCGTAGGGAATCTGATAAGCATACCACCTGGGGAGTACGATCGCAAGGTTGAAACTCAAAGGAATTGACGGGGGCCCGCACAAGCGGTGGATCATGTGGTTTAATTCGATGCAACGCGAAGAACCTTACCCAGGCTTGAAGT
>CAMCXP010000034.1 GCA_945883395.1 Melioribacter roseus P3M-2 | reverse complement strand
CCCGGATGTAAGCCCGGCAGCAAGCGCGGTAGGACAAAGACCAAGAACGGCACGGTTGCAAAGGCGATGATCGCATAGGCAGAACTCAGGCGCGCGCGGCGGGCTGGATCCTCGATAGTCGACCGCAGCAGGAAGTATGCTCCGTAGATCAACAGCAGGATAAATATCGACGTCTGCCGTGGATCCCAGTTCCAGAACGATCCCCAGTTGAACTTCGCCCAAACCGCACCCGTCACGGTTGCAAGGATCGCATACAGCGTGCCGACGCTAGCCATTGCAACCGAGATATCGTCAGCTTCGAGCGCACGTTTGCGAAGATACATCACCCCATAGATCATGCTCAGGAGGTAGGCAATCGTTGCAATCCACGACATTGGTACGTGGAAGAACAAGATGCGCGAACGTTCTTCCAGACCCATGATGTACGGCAACGTGATTGCTGGATCAACCGCAACGAGCTCATCGGCTTGAAACACGACATCAGATTCCCCACGACGGACATGCACAACAATCGGTGTGTTCGCACCTGCCGATGCAATAGCCTGTCGAACAGGCTCATACGCTCGGAGCATGATGGGTCGATTGGCAACACGGGCGTCCTGCGCAGGAATAAGACTCGTCCCCTGTTCGTCAGCAACAGTGCGCGTTTCATCGGCGATGATGAGCACAGGCACACTCTTTGTACTGTCGGCACGATGCTGAATCACGGCATCGATGGTGCTCCCTGCAAGGGGCGGATAGATAGCCAACACAACAACAACGGCGACGGAGACCACCGCCAGAATACGCCACCACGTGGGACGCGGGAGATGCAACCGTCGAGGGATGTAGCCGATTGCTAGACCGAGCAAACTGCCGGCGAGCATAAGCACAAATTTCATGTGCGCAAATTACGACGCGGAACGATGATGCTTGCGCAGGATCAGACGGTTAAATGGAATATCAGCGGATGCTGGGACGTAGTCGATCTGATCCATTACCCTGCGAATCAACGCAATCCCCAAACCTCCGGGACGCATTTCGCGGAAGTAGTCATCCATATCGGGCTGATCTACGTCCCGTAAATCAAATGCCGCGGATTGGTCGCGTATCTCAATGGTAACGACATGCTCTGTGACAACAATGCGGAGCTCAATCACAGACGTCGGACACATCGCAACGGCGTGTGTAAACAGGTTTGCACAGGCCTCATCAACGGCCAGGATAATGCCATTACGTTCAACTTCGGAGAGAAACGTCGACACAATGGCGCTAGCGATGTATGCGCGAATGCGTTCGAGATTCTCGGTGCTCGGGACAATACGCAGGGGTGTTAGATGGTATGGATTGTTGGTCATCGACGTGACCGAAACTCCTGCTGTGCTTGGTCTACCGTCGTGGTGATTGTGAAGAGCACCTGGAATCCGAGCAGATCGAATACCGAGAAGACATTCTCGCGCATCGAAGCGAGCAGAATATCACCATGATCACGGCGCACATCTTCGATGAAGACCATGAAGACACCCAAACCAGCGCTCGAGATGTACTCGAGGTCGGAGAAATCCACAATGATGCGCGACGCACCCCCCTGTATGAGGGCTCGAAGCTCACGTTCAAACTCGCTCGCCGTATGTGCATCGAGATAGCCATGGAGCGCGATGATCACGACGCCGTCTTCTCCATGACGAACAGTGGTGGTGAACGTGCTCATGTCTGTGCGCCTTTCGTCGTGTGTAGAGTTGCCGTCGAGCGAATCGCAACGATTGTGACGTCGTCATGCGCATCTGCCCCCTGGGCATACTCCTCAAGGTGGTGTTGAATGGAATTCACAAGATCCTTTGCAGAATCAGCAGTTGTCGACGTCAGCAGTGCGCTGACTGCTGCGATACCGATTTCTTGCATCGCACCGTTGCGACGTTCGGTGACGCCGTCGGTGGTGAGCAGACAAATGTCATCGGGGTGAAGTTCGACGTGCCGCTCTTCAAGTTCTGCGCGGAATACGTCAGGTGCAACTAATCCGATTGCAATGCCCTTCGGACGGATGATCTGTACGCCATCGCGGTTCCTGACCATCATCGGTGAATGTCCGGCACGTGCATACACCAAGGTCGATGTCTCCGGGCGAAGCTGAACGCAGCTCATGGTGATGTACGACCGCTTATCCATTTGTCCACTCAAGGTCAAGCTCAATCGGTACAACAGATCCGCTGGTCCGGTAGCTTTACGCACTTCGGCCAGGACGGCACCCTTCAACGTTGCCATGTAAAGCGCAGCAGGTATTCCCTTACCTGCCACATCAGCGATAACCACGCCAATCGAACCATCAGCAAAACGAACGTAGTCGAAGTAGTCACCTCCAACTTCGGAGGCAGGCACCATCACGCCGTAGAGATCAAGATGTTCGACGTCAGGGTGTGAACGTGGAAGTAAGGACGTTTGGATTTCACGGGCAACATCGGCCTCCTTCTGGAGGCGTTCACGCTCGAGTGCCGACTGATGCAGGCGTGACTGTTCGATAGCAATTGAGAGGATGTCACCAAATGCGGCAAGCACTCGATGATCATCAGGATGGAAGCCATACTCGACGGTCATGAAGGCTACGAGTGTTGCACATCGCACACCGTCAACAGTAATCGGCACTATAATCATAGAACGCACAGCAAGTGTGCGGATATCAACGCCATACTCAGCGAGCGTATCGATTACAAGAGCGCGGTCGGCTGTGTCGATACATGCTCGGAGAAGTGGGTTACGTTGAAGCGACTGAACATACTCAGCATGCACCTGCTGCGTTGCAACAACCATGGCCGCATCACCGACACCCAGTTCAGCCCATGCGCCATGTGCCTGCGTGACGCGTACGGTGAGATCGGTTGTTCGTGCCAAGACATGTTCAATTGATGCAGACTCGGCAATCAAGCGCGCGAGCTGAGCAAGCGACTCGATCTCTAATGACCTGCGGTCGACAACGGAACTGTTCGGTAGAGCGATGAGAATGCTCACCATCAGACGCGTGAAGACAACAACTCCCAGAACATGCACAACGCCGATAAACACGTTAAGTCCGCCCACCAACGACACTGTCGACAACGCCAAAACCGTGTCCGACTGTAGATACACGACTAACATCAGTACCGATGCGAGCACCGCACATCCAGTGAGCCAGAGTAGACGGAGCTTCTTCGCCAGCGGAAGCGTTTGCAGCCATGGTAGACGCGCTGCGTTAACAACAGCAAGAATTGCACTCGTGATCGTGGCCATGATAGCAATGAGAATTCCTGCCTCCGATGCAATCGACAACGATGCGCCAAGCAACATTGCTCCGAGCATCAGTGTCTGTGTCACGAAGTACGCACGCAGGCGTCGTGATGGTCGCGAGCGCATCACAGCTGCGAAGAAGCCGACAACGCCTGATACCAGAATCACCGACGCCAGCGCGAGAATCCGCGATACTGCGGAGGCGACAATACCCGAGTGTGTGAGAAGATCATTCGGTATCAGTGCCGCAAGAACGAGCACTACAAGCGCCGTTACAGCATATACAGTAAGAAACCACGACATCACATCGAACGAGCTCTGCACACGTCGCGCGCGAACAAGAACTGCTGTCAAGGCAATCACACCCACGACACACACAATGCCAACAGTCGATAGCAATGCCGCACGGGAGGAGAACGATGCACCATCAGACGAATTGCCAAACGGTACGACCACTCCAAGAACAGCATGCAACACAATGGAAACCACGACCAGGAGAATCCAGAATACCATCTGAACTCCCCCAGTGATCATTGTTCCACGAGTTGATACTTGCGTTTCCATGTTTCTCAAGCCCCGGTTACGCGCATGAACAACAAAGGTTGCAGTGTCAGTACCCGTCGATAAATCGAATACCGCTCGCATGCAACTCTGTGATACGCACACCCTTGGTAATCGTCTCGCGAAGAACACCCTGAGCAAGGACTCGCCCATGCAGATCTATCGGGACGCCGAGCGCTGGGTCGATGAACTTCATCTTGATTTCAGCAGTGCCATCGGAGATCGTAAGCCAGCACCCCTCGTCCTGACACACACTCCCAACCGTTGCGCGAAGAGCCACCACACGACCGACATTCCGATGGTCAGTTGCCTCGCGCACAGAAATCGTCTGAACCGTATCAGAGGGAGGAACTCCGAGATAGTCCGGATGTCCACAACCCATAAGGGTAATGGTAGCCACATGCAGGATGAGAGCGAAACCACGCACAAGTTTCAAGTCCACAGTTGCCAGGTAAACGAACAACGCCCACTATGCTGCGGCATAGCGGGCGTGTACAAACGTGAGCCAATGACCGGACTTGAACCGGTGACCTGCTCATTACGAATGAGCTGCTCTACCAGCTGAGCTACATTGGCATAGCAAAAACAGAGGGCGAAGTTAGCGTGATCAGTGCACTTCACCAAATAGGCTATGTGGCCAAACGGCGTCACTTACCAGCCACCTTGGTGACTGTGCCGTATACAGGCAGGTTGAAACTATCATCGTCGCCATTGCCACGTGCCACGAACCGAAGGCCACCATAAATCTGACCGGCTATCTTCGGGGTGATCGAAACCGTTGCGGTACGCGTCGATCTTGGCGCGATCACCTCGTTTGGTGTGAGATCTGAGGTAACATCTTGGTCGTAGACGAGATCGGCAATGGTCACCGGTAGATCCGATGTATTCTCGATCGTGATCTCTGACGTGGATGCACGTCCGACAACGGCATCATTGAATGGGATAAACAGGGACGGTCCGATGGTCAGCGCACGCTGAAGCGTGACTTGGAGCATCATATTCGATTCCAACGTATCGCCCATATGTGCCGTGCGGATACGGACATTTTTTTGGATCATTCCATGTTGTGATGTCGTGACGTTCAGACGAATCTTCACATGTGCAGTATCACCCGGTACGAGAACCGTGCGGTCTGGGTCGGTCTTGGTACAGCCGCACCCCGGCTTAATCTCGACAATATGTACAGTACCAGATGTTGCTGTGTTGACGATTGGTATCTCAGTGTCGAGATAGAGCGTTGATGGCAAACGCATTGTGCCCCAATCATGCAACGTTGGAATCGACACCGTCGAGGGGGCTGATTGCTGCGCACGCGTGGGAATCGCACACAAGAGTGCGCTTACGACAACGGTGAGCACTGCACAGCGGGATACGAGATTTTGCATACGCATGAAGACTTGGTGTGTGCCGCAACTACGGCGTGAAAAGCGAGCGAAAGGTGCTGACGTACCGATCAACATAGGCACCGCGCTGCGAACGACGATACTGCATAACAAATCGTGGGTGCTCGAGATAGACAACATGTTCCAAGCCCACAGCCGAGCGTATCTCACGCTCAACAACCTTCCGTAATGCGCCCGAGCCAAGCACCACGGCCACGTCCGTGCGGAGTCCAGCCTTGATCTGCTTCTGCATACATGTAACTGCATACGGCACAACCGATGCACGTAGTTCCGGCGTGTCGTAAAAGTTCATATTCACACCGTCGCGAACATAGCCATGCGGCGAGACTGCACCGAGATAGATATCTCGATAGAACTCTGCCGGTCCACCGTAGGCGTCGATCACATCCGAGATAAACGCTGCCGAGATTTCACGACGTCCAGTGATGCTCGTGCTGATACCCAGCTGATGAACAACTGCCCATGGATCAGTGAAGGCAAGACCGGTGAGTCCGGCACCAAAACGACCGGGATTAATGCCCCATACACTGAGGCGAGCAGGCGTATCGACGTAGAACTTCGACGTCATGCAACGCACAACTCGCCGAATCTCGGGCTCGAGGTATGGATTCAACACCTCGACACCAGCAGGAAGCGCCGGCGGATCGAGGCGCATGAGAAACGACGCAATCGCTGTTGCGAAGGACTTAGAAGCCATACACGTTGCGTGCTTTTGCACCAACGTATGCCAGGAAGTCCTGCTCAGTAAGATCGCGACCTGTGATGCGCTGAATAATCTCACGCGGCAGTTCTGTGCGACCATAGGCATGAATATTCGACCGCATCCATCCGAGTATCGGAGCGAAGTTGCCACTTGCGATATGCGATGATGCGTCCGGAAGATCCTTTTGCATTGCATTCCACTCCATGGCCGCATAGAGCTTACCAAGGGTGTACGACGGGAAGTACCCAATACCACCAAATGACCAATGCACGTCCTGCAGACAACCTTCTGCATCGTTTGATGGTTCAACACCAAGTGCTTCCTTCATCTTTGCATTCCAGACCGACGGAACATCTGCGACGGCGAGCTCGCCCGTCAACAAATCGCGCTCGATCTCGAACCGAAGGATGATGTGCAGGTTGTAGGTCAGTTCATCACTCTCGACACGATTGAGCGATGGCTGCATCTTGTTAATGGCCTGATAGAAGGCTCGTGGCGTCTGATCCTTGAGCTGATCCGGGAATGCATCACGAACGATCGGGAACGCCCAGTGCCAGAACTCTTCACTTCGCGCAACAACATTTTCCCAGAACAGTGACTGCGACTCATGGATCCCCATGCTCGCCCCTTGCCCTGAAAACGTGCGCGCGATATCATCCGGAATCCCCTGCTCGTACATACCGTGACCGGCCTCGTGGATGAGCCCGAAGAGACACGACCGTAGGTCGTGCTCGCGGATGCGCGTCGTCAGGCGAACATCCTTGTTTCCGAAGTTGGTGCAGAATGGATGCGCCGAAAGATCGACGCGTCCAGTTGACATGTCGAAGCCAAGCTTTGTGATGATCGATGTTGCCGTCGCAAGCTGCGTGTCCTTGCCAAAGGTGCGGTAGAGCACCGCATCGGACACTGCATTCTGGCGCGGCGTGATTTCGCGAAGAAGTTCAACGGTGCCTTCACGCAGACGCGTAAAGAGCGGCGTAAGAACATCCACTGTGAGGCCGGGCTCAAACATATCAAGCAAGGCGTCATACGGGTGCGCTGTCGGACCGAGCAGTTCGGCTTCGCGAAGTTTTAGGTCGACTGTCTTGGTGAGAAGCGGCTGAAAGATCGAAAAGTCCGATGCCTGTCGTGCTCGCTTCCATGCATCCTGCGCCATGGCGGCCGTTCGTGCTTGCTCTTCAACCAGCTTGGCTGGTAAGCGCAGTGAGCGATCGTGATCCTTCACAAACGTCGAAACGACACGCTGCTGTCGAGCATCAAGCACGCTCAACTCCGAACGCACGCTCGTCGCAAGAGCAACGGCAGCCTCGTCAGTCGTGAACCCGTGAATGAGTGTCGAGAGGGTCGCGAGCTGATTAGCACGGGACTCCACGGCACCATCTGGCATGTACGTTTCCTGATCCCAGCCAAGTGCAGCGCTCGCCGCACCGAGGTCGGTGATCAGTTGCATACGATGAAGCAGTTGCTCGTAAGCAGACATTCTACGTTCCTTCCCTGGTGTGTCGGTGTCGAACACGCGTGTGGCTTAGATGATCATAAGTGCATCACCGTATGCGAAGACGCGATAGTCGCTCTTCAATGCACGCTTGTAAGCCTTAAACATCTGATCCTTTCCACCAGCATATGCTGTTGCAACCAGAAGCGATGGCGACGCTGGTTGGTGGAAGTTTGTGATGAAGCGATTGGCAATTTTGAATTCATACGGTGGATGGATGAACTTGTCGGTCCAACCCTTATTTGGCTTCACGATACCACTGGTGAGGACACTCGACTCGAGTGCGCGTACAACGCTGCAGCCAACTGCATAAACGTTCTTCTTTGACTTGAGCGCTTTATTGATCGAATCTGCTGCGTCCTTCGTGATCTCGAAGTACTCGCTGTACATACGGTGCTTTGTTAGGTCCTCAACTTCGATCGTTTCGAAGATGCCTTGACCAATGTTCAGCTGGACAGTTGCAACCTTGATGCCCTTCTTTTCCGCGGCCTTGAGAAGCTTTTCCGAGAAGTGCAATCCAGCTGTCGGCGGCGCAATCGAGCCCACCTTCCCTGGATTTGCAAAGACACACTGATATGTTGCCTTATCAGCATCGGTTGGCTCACGCTTGACGTACTCCGGCAGCGGCATTTGACCAATGCGCTCAATCACCTCGTGAAGATCCCCATCGTAGGAGAATCGCACCGTACGACCACGTGATGTGGTGTTGTCGATGATCTCGCAGTAGAACCGGTTATTATCGAAGTAAATCTTGTTGCCGATGCGCACCTTACGGGCCGGCTCAACAAGAACATCCCAGATGCGTTCTTGCGCCTTGAGCTCGCGAAGCAACATCACTTCAATCTTCGCGTTCGTCTTCTCCTTTTTGCCAAAGAGGCGAGCCGGGAACACCTTGGTGTCGTTGACCACAATCACATCACCCTTGTCCATGTACTGGAGAATGTCCTTGAAGTGCTTGTCTTCAATCTCCCCCGTTTCACGGTTGAGAACCATCAATTTTGAGGATTCACGAGGATCTGCTGGGTACTTTGCAACAGCGTTTTTAGGGACGGAGAACTTGAACTCAGAGAGCTTCATGGAGTAGGTAGATCGGTAAAAAGGAAACCACAAAGATACGACGATATAGAGGCGAATGCCAGCGATTTCCGCGTAGAATCAAGATTCACTGAAGGCGCGCAAGATGATAGAAATGCTCGACTTGCAGCAACAACACCAGGATTACGACAGTCCACCACCAACGTGATCGAACGAGTATGCGGAGGTGTTCACGAGGTGCCTCTACAAGGCGCGCGATGGCCAGTGCGGCAAGGGGCATGATCAACGGTATGGCTGGGAGATGGAACCGTGGCAGCGCGAACGCGACGAGGTAAGGCAACATGCCGGCAACGACTACCGCCATCACCAGCCGTCCATGAAGTCCGCCCATGTGCACCCCGATGAAGAAGGCTGACAGCGCCGCAATGACGACGAGGAGATAGGTCCCGGCTTCGAGGGCAAGAAGCGGGAGCGCTGCCCGATTCGACATGCCATAGGCTTGTTGGATCAGTCGAGTTGCGGAATAGTCCATGCCCCAGAACCCCCGGGCGCGATTGGCAATGCGATACAGGGTGCGCCATGGATGCTGACCCATGTATGTAAGCGCGGCATTGGTCATGCATCGGCGCTCTTCGAGCGATGCCTGTGCTGGGTTGCGGTGGGGTATGCAGGCTGCTAGCCATGCTGCGGCATCGGGATCGATCTGATCGAAACCACGCTGTCCAAAATGTCCTGTCTTGTAATCGGGCGTGTAGGGCGTGTTACTCAGGAGGAGATTCCACTCGTTATTCGTCGAGATGGTCATCCCCTGTCCGGCACGAGCGTTATGCTGCATCACAGGCAGGACAGCCGCCGCGAGCACAAGTCCTGTGAACACACAGGCACCGAACGCCTGCACTCGAGACATGCGGTGTTGCCATGCATGATGGAGCATGGCCGCCGCGCAGACAGCAACAACGAGTCCGGAGGCTGGACGAGTGAGCACAGCAACGGTCATTGCCATTGATGCCATACCCCAACGCATCCAGGACCACGTACGAAGACACTGGATAGTCAACCCAATGGCCGCGACAACGGCAATAGCCGTTACGGGCTGAGAGGAGATCTGCGTAGCGGCGAGGATTGTGTGTCCGTAGAATGAAGCTAGAATCGCGACAATCATTGTCGATTTGGACCAGCCCAGCAGGATCACCGAGAACCACACACTCACAATCACGAAGCCACTTGTGAGGAGGACCCCAATGGCATGATCAACCGCTACTGTGCGGCCGACGATCGCATACACTGGCGCTAAGACGAACGAAGTACCGGGTGGAAAGTAGTAATGGGCATCCGAACCGGCGACAACTTCGAGGGCTTGTGTGGCATACGATGGACCATCCTCCCCTTGCGGCTGATCGGGAAGGATGGCATATGCTGCAAGCAGACGAAGGAGTACTCCGACGATGACAATGCTAATACTTCGCGTCTTCATACTGCGAATATCGCATTCTCGTCGTACGTTCGCAGGTTATTCTCGCTTCACTAGGCACCATGTCCGTCTTCGATCTCCACACCAAGTATCAACCCTCCGGGGACCAACCACGAGCAATCGCCGAGCTTGTCGAGGGACTCCGCGAGGGACGTAAAAGTCAGGTCCTGCTGGGTGTCACTGGCTCCGGTAAAACATTCACGATGTCCAATGTGATCCGTGAAGTCGAACGTCCTACGCTGGTGATTTCACCAAACAAGACACTCGCTGCTCAACTGTATGGTGAATTCAAGAGCTTCTTTCCGAACAATGCGGTTGAGTTCTTCATCTCCTACTACGACTACTACCAGCCGGAAGCATACGTCCCATCAACCGACGTGTTTATCGAGAAGGACTTCTCGATTAACGACGAGATCGACCGATTGCGTCTTCGCGCAACGAGTGCGCTCGTCGAGGGTCGACGTGATGTGATTGTCGTTGCGTCTGTGTCATGCATTTATGGCATTGGTGCCAAGGCAGACTTCAAGGATCAGCTTCTGTTAATTACGGAGGGTATGGAGGTTACGCGTCAAGCGCTGCTTCATCGCTTGAGCGACATCCATTTTAGCCGAAATGACTTCGAGTTTACACGTGGCACCTTTCGTGTTCGCGGCGATACCGTGGATGTCATGCCGGCCGACGAGGACACAAAGGCGATTCGGATAGAGCTCTTTGGCGATACCGTTGATCGTATCGCGTGGATTGATCATCGCAATGGCAAAATCATCGAGCGCGTCGATCGCATCCTGCTGTATCCTGCCCGTCTGTTCGTGACCTCGCAATCGAACCTCGCCCGAGCAACGGTAGACATCAAGGATGAGCTCGTCAACCGTCTTAAGGACCTGCGCGAGTTAGGCATGGGCCTCGAAGCTGCGCGCCTTGAACAGCGAACACTATTCGATCTTGAGATGATGAAGGAAGTTGGCTACTGTTCTGGTATCGAGAACTACTCAATGCACCTTGCTGGCCGGAAGCCGGGTGAAACACCGAACTGTTTGATGGACTATTTTCCTGAAGACTTCCTGCTTGTTATTGATGAAAGCCACGTTACCGTTCCGCAGGTTCGCGCGATGTATAGCGGTGATCGTCAACGCAAGATGACGCTCGTTGAGCATGGCTTCCGTCTGCCGAGTGCTCTCGAAAATCGCCCCCTCGCATTCGATGAATTCAACAGGCACACAAATCAAGTGGTGTACGTCAGCGCAACACCGGGAGATTACGAGCTGGAGCAGTCGATGGGTATCGTTGTTGAACAGGTTATTCGACCAACCGGACTGCTCGACCCGCGCATCGAGATACGTCCCGTGTCGAACCAGATTGACGATCTCCTGGAAGAAATCCGTATCCGTGTAGAGAAGAAGCAACGCGTATTGGTCACGACTCTTACAAAACGCATGGCCGAGGATCTCACAGACTATCTCCAGAACCTTGGGATCCGTGTTGCCTACATTCATAGCGATGTGGATTCACTGGAACGTGTTGAGATCATTCGAAATCTTCGTCTCGGACATAGCGATGTGCTTGTTGGTGTAAACCTCTTGCGTGAAGGACTCGACATGCCGGAAGTGTCGCTTGTAGCAATCCTTGATGCCGATCGCGAGGGCTTCCTTCGAAGCGAACGCTCGCTTATGCAGACAGCTGGTCGAACGGCTCGAAATGCAGAAGGTCTTGTGATCTTCTACGCCGATAAGATAACGCGTTCGATGGAACACGTCATGAACGAGACAAATCGTCGTCGGGCCTTGCAGGAGGCCTACAACGCAGAGCATGGAATTGAACCGCGCACAGTGTACAAGTCCATCGAGGAAATCCTCGAATCAACATCGGTTGCCGACATGCAGTCATCGCGTGTGGCAAAGTCTGCCGAGCGAGAACGTGTTCGCATCAAGAAAGCTGCAGAGCCGATTGCGAGATACCTAACGCCTGCGCAACGGACGGAATTGATCGAGCAGATGTTTGTGGAGATGAAGAACGCGGCACGCGATCTCGACTTTGAACGAGCAGCGGAACTTCGCGACGACATCACACGTCTACAGGCTCTCAACGACGCCTAGTCGTGTGGCTCTGTTAGGTACGTCAACACCGTATTGAGCTCGTCTGCACTTCGCTCCCATGAAAACTGGCTGCGCATGAGTGCCACACCTGCGGCACGGAGGTGGGTCTGTGCTGTCTCGTCTGTGAGGAGGTCAAGACATGCCCGAGCAAACGCATTCGGTTCGTCGGCTAGCAATGCATGTACACCATCGTCGAGCGGCAGTCCTTCGCAGCCAGTCGATGTAGTCACAATCGCTGAATGATCGGCCAATGCTTCAAGAATCTTGATGCGAACACCACTGCCACTCAGGAGCGGCACAATACCTACCGAATACGCTGAACGAAACGCTGTTGGATCTTCGATCTCGCCGTGAACGATGACGTGAATACCATCATGATAGGCGGCAATAGCATTGGGTGTCGACCTTCCAGCAATATGCACTTCGACGTCGGGCATCTGCGTGTGTATTGTTGGCCACACATAGCGCATGAACCAATGCACCCCATCCACATTGGGCGTCCAATCTAGACTTCCGAGAAACCACAACGTATGTGGACGACGATGAACTGTCGACACCTGCTGCCTAACCCTTACGCCCGGTGCAACAGCTACCACGTGCGTCGAAGGTCCTGCCAGAGCAAAGTGGGCTGCATCGACAGCGCTGAGGGTAACGACAGCTGAAATCCACGATAGGACGTGACGTTCGTAGGCTTCAGTCTGCTCTGCTAAACGACGACGATAACAGCGTTCAACAAACGATAGAGATGGATCGCGCGCGAGCCTAACTTGAATTCGGGATTCAACGTTATGCGCGTGTAGGACGATCGGAACGGTCGGACCAATACTACCGCGGAGTCGGAGTGCTTCGCCGTAGCACGCTGAGAAGAGTGACTCGCAGAGCACGGCATCGTATGGACCCCGCTGCTGGATCATTGCCTCAACACGCAGCAGCATCGCCTGGGATGCAAATCGAGTGAGCCAATAGGACCCTTGGACATCGATGCGAAATGATGCAGGAAAGCGCGAGGCAACAAACTCACGCAACATTCGGAACGGACGGATCGAAGTATCGACGTCAACCGCTGCAACAGCACTGCACAACGGTGCCATTACAGCTGGATCCGCACGATGCTTCGGCGTGTTAACGGCACAGACATCAACGACGTGTCCGGCTTGATGCAATGCACGTACGGTCTCAAGCATCACAATCGCCCCGCCATCGCGAGCTGGAACAGGAATGCGTGGGAGGATTACGAGGATCTTCATGAGCGTCCCCTTCGAAGAACGTCCGTCATATCCTCTGCAACGCGATCCCAGGAGTAGTAGGATCGAGCACGTTCGGCATCGGCTACGCAGGTAGCCGTGATGTGATCCGATGAAATCACATCGAACAGGGCATGTGCTAGTTCGTCAACCGAGTCGCGTTCGACCAGCATGCCGTTCTCACCATGGCGTATCATCTCCGGCATGGCAAAGTCATTTCGACCGACAACAGGTGTGCCACTGCCCAGCGCCTCAGCGATGATGATGCCAAATGCCTCGAAGCGGGACGGCATCGCAAGGACATCTGCGGTTCGAAGTAGATCCCGCACCTCCTGAAACGGTGCATCGCCGAGGAACATCACACCATCGGGGATTGGACCAGCCAAAGGCCACTGAGAAGGTCCAGCAATGACGAGTCGTACAGGTCGATGCAACATTCCGCGGAGTTGCTGAACTGCCGCAACAACCACGTCGCCACCCTTACGCTCGAAGTCACGTCCGACGAATGCCACCACATGCTCTCGTGCTTCAGCACGCATTGCCATACGATTAACTTTCGGTGGATCGACCGGGACATTAATCCCGGCATGAACAACGTGTATACGATCTGGTGGCACAAGTCCTGCATCACGCAGGTAGGCAGCATTCCAGGCGCTCATCGTAAACACGCCCGCGGCGCGCGCGTATGTCTCGGCTTGGTGGGCCGCTCGACGCTCAAGAGCAACTCGCGAGACAGCATCCCAGCCGTGCGGCACAAGTCCGCGGTCCATGAGCTGTATTCCGTGTCCAAAACAAAAGTCCTGATACACGTACAACGGCGCTGTGGTGGTAGAACCATGCTCGCCAATGCACAGGATAGCATCAATCTCAGCGTGGTGCTGTTCGTGGCTGACAAGATCGTTGTGCGCCAGCTGGGAATACCAGGATCGCATCGTCCAGGTAGAATAGCGTTTCCCTTGCAGCCTGCGCATCGATGCCACACGGCCGAGGAAGTCGAGCGGTAGCGGTATCCGTAGGGGCATATCCACGACACGTACGTCCCGGCGACGCTCAAGCGCCTCCCAGAGTCGTTGTGGGGTGTGTGACCACGTCCGAGAACGATCACCACGATCCCATATGCATGCGAAACCTACGGCGAGCGCGTCCATATCAGCACGAAGATACGTTGATGGCATTCCCGAAGGACATACCACTCGTATCTTCGTGCACGAGGAATCTTCCTGACACGTCGGCAGCACCCATGGATCATCGGCAGCACTTCTACAACCAGTACACAACCGCCCAGTCGCGCTTTGCTTCGATCGACGATGCTCGCAGGCGCATTGTTGCCGAGCATCACGGTCTCGGTACCAGCGTTCGTCGGCACCTTCCCCGGAATCGCTCCAGTCGAGTGCTCGATCTCGGATGCGGGTATGGGGCATTCCTGTTGTGGATGCGTCAGATGGGCTATCACAACCTACGAGGCATCGATCTGTCACAGGAGCAGGTGAATCTCGCTCGTGAGCTTGGACTGGACTGCGTAGAGGTCGAAGATCTCTTTACAGCACTGGCGCAGGAACAGCACGTGGAATTGGTTACCATGTTCGACGTGATTGAACACCTGACACGAGCTGAAGCAATTTCTGCGCTCACAACAATTGCACATGTGCTTGCACCGGGCGGGACGCTTGTTCTGCGGACACCCAATGTCGATGCGCCACTTGGCACGGTGCTCTCGTATGGCGACCTCACGCATGAGATGCACTTGAACAAGACATCCGTGCTAGAGCTCTTTGCGACGCTGCCGTTCACGGAGATCGTAGTTCTCCCCGTTCCAAGCGCGGGTGGGAGCCTCCTGGCTCAATTCATCCGGACGGTACTTCGTCCACTCACCACACTCGGGCGCCGCCTTCAGCACATCGAACAGGGAGTGAGTTGGAACGCAACACTTTCGACACCGAACATGCTCATCGTGGCGCGTCGATAAGCCCCCTTCCCTAGCTAGTTTTGTCTTCGATCAATCATGTGCGGGACCCATGACCCAACAATTTCCGACCGTTGATATTCTCCGATACCTCTTGCGTTTCAAGTGGTGGCTTTTTGCGCTCGTTGCGGCAACATCCGTAGGGTCCTACCTCTACGCCCGCACGCTGCCGGAGTACTTCAAGTCGACCATCAACTGCGTGCCTCCATCACAGCAGATGGGTGGAATCGGTGGTTCTCTCGGTGGTATTTCATCGACGCTCAAAGATATCGGTCTGTCCAAGCTCGGCGGATCATCTGGTGAGACCTACGAGTTTATCACTATCCTCTTCACGCGTACGATTCGCGATTCGATGATCCATCGCTTCGATTTGGTGCGTGAATATGCGATGGAGGGGGAACCGATGAATGATGTACGCTCGGAGTTTGACGATAATCTCGAGGTACAGTTTCACGCCGAAGGCAACTACGAAATTTCAATCTGGAGCCAGGATCCGCAGAAGTCTGTCGAGATGTGCAGTGCATTCGTTGGATACGCCAACGAGATCACCAACCGCATCCAACGTCAGGAGGCCGAGAAATCGGCATTCTATCTCGAGCAACGAATCGTGATGATGGATTCTGTTCTCACGGCGCTTACAGACTCCCTGCAACGCTACTCGCGTGACTATCGGTTGTTCTCGCCCATCGACCAAGCGACGGCGTCGGCAAAGGCACTCTCCGAGACCAAGGCCGAGCTCCTCAAGCAGGAGGCTATCCTTGGTATTCTCGAACAGAATTACGGCACGGACGATCCGCAAGTACGTTCAACGCGCATTGTCGTCAAGCAGTTAGGCGAGCAATACGAGCGCGCTCAAACACAGCCGGGATTCGCAGGAAACTTTGCGCTCACTGATGCCGCGGGTGTCGGTGCGTCGTACCTTCGATTGTACGCGGACTTTGAAGCTCATACCAAGCTCAAGGCGTTCTTGCTTCCTTCGCTGGAACAGGCGAAGCTCGACATCAACAAGACTGCTCCTGCGCTGCTTGTTGTTGATCAGCCGGTGGCACCTGAGAAGCGCGACAAGCCAAAGCGTGCCTTCATTGCCCTTGGCGCTGGCGTCGGCAGTGGTGTGCTGTTTCTTCTGATCCTCATGGCCATCCGTGGATGGCGTATGATGTTCCGAAAGGCAGACGAACAGAACGCATTGGCATCGTGAACATCATTGCCGATCTTCCTTGGTTGTTGCCCGCCATCACTGGTGGTGTGTGCATCCTGTATGCGATGATTCGCTACCCGAAGGTCTGGCTTGCACTGTTTCTCCTAGTCCTACCCTACTTCCTTATGGATACGGGCGAGGGACTCTCGGTCACGGAAGTTGTGCTTGGCGGTCTGTTCACGAGCTCTATTGCCCTATGGATGTTCTGGCGTCTTGTTGTTGATCCACGTCCGTTGGTCAAAGGGTGGACGGATTTCTTGCTGTTGTTCTTTATCCTGGCGTCGTTTGCCAACATTATCGTGGCGCGGTTCAACCATGTTGAACTCAGCGGGTGGGCCGTTGATTGGTCATATTTCCTGCTGATGCTCTACTACTTCCCGTTTCGCGAGCAGTTTGGGAAGGACACTACGACGTTCCGACAGTTTATCGCGCTAGCAGGTGTGTCGTCATTCCTGATGGCGCTCTACAGTGCGTGGACATTCAAGCAGAAGATGGCCGAGAATATGATCTATGCCTACCAGATTCAGGCTTCTCGATCGGCAACGATGGGTCCGCTTTTCCTCCTGGCCATCTGCGTCGGATTGGTATTGATCTTTCACGTGAAGTGGCGTCCAAAACTCTTGACGTTTCTTGTTGTGGTCATAAATGTCGCAGCGCTGGTCCTAACCTTCACGCGGACACTGTGGGTGCTAGTCTTTGCCTGCAGCTTTCTGGCAATGCTCTTCCTTCGCTGGCAGCAGAACAGTAAGATTATCATTGGAGGGGTCGCGCTTCTTGCGGTAAGCATCACCACATTCTATGCCGTGAATCCCAAGGTTGCGGGTGTTGCGTTGCTCTTCATTCAGAAGCGTTTCACTTCTTCGACACAACTCAAGGGTGGTGACTTCTCATTCGAGACACGCTTGATCGAAGTATCAAACGCGTGGCGGAAGGTGCAGCAGGCGCCTCTCGGCGGCAGCGGTCTGCGTGCCAAGTTCGTGACATGGGCTCCAATTGAGCAATGGCATAACGCTACGGCATTCGTGCATATTGGCTACGTCGGCCTGATTCATAAACTGGGATTTCCTACGGCTGCGATTATGTTCTGCGTGCTCATTGGGTTCAGCATTCGCAGCATGCGCGCTGCATTGGCTGCGCGTAGCCCGCATGCTCCACCACTTGCGCGGGCAGTTGCCATCGGCGTGTTAGCATTTATTCCTGCGATGTACATTAACATCTTCATGGCGGGGATCTTCGATCAGCGCTACGGAAATGTTATGTTCGCGTTCATCTTTGCTGCTGTCGCATTGTCGGAAGAAGCACTCCGCAGAGCACAAGAAGCACCTACGTCACTACAGTAATGAGTCTGCTACCAAGCGATGGAGCCTTTGGCTCCGCACAACGCCAACGCATCTTCCAGGTTCTGATCCTGGCCATCAGTGTAATCTATGTCGGACGTCTTGCGTGGCTACAGATCATACAGGGTAGCGTCTATAAGCTCAAAGCCGAGGCACAGGCAATCAAGCAGGTAGCAACAGAGCCCTTTCGCGGGATGAT
>CAMCXP010000033.1 GCA_945883395.1 Melioribacter roseus P3M-2 | reverse complement strand
GAGATTGGGTACGAACCGTCATGGATTGTTGCAGCAGTTGGAGTGACAGCCTTTGATGAAGGATCCTTCGCAATAGGAAGGGCCTTAACGTTCTTCGCATAGGCAGCACCACCGAAGCCAATGGCATTCATGTCCTTTGAAACCGCATTGATCAGCGCAGCTGTGCCGGCCATGTGCTGGGCAGATGCTGCAAAGTCCTGCTTGTTCAGAACGTGTTCCTTGAAGAACTCATATGTGCCGGAGTTGTTTTCGCGCGAGTACAGAAGGATTGGCTTATCGTTACCGCCAACGTGCTTCCAGTTGGTGACCTTACCTGTGAAGATGTCCTTCACTTGCGCCATCGAAAGTTGCTTGACCGGATTTGACTTGTGAACATAGATGGCAAGACCATCCATAGCGACACGAATTTCAAGCCCCTTGTAGCCAAACTTCTTTTCGAGCTGTACTACTTCGTCCTTTTTGATCGGACGTGACGAGGCGCAGATATTCGTTGTGCCGTTGATCAGTGCTGCGATCCCCGTTCCCGAACCGCCACCTGTTACTTGGAACTCCGTGGTCTTCTTATCTGGGTATGCTTCGGTCCAGCGCTGGACGAGAATCACCATCGTGTCCGAACCCTTGATTGTGACGCGCTCCCTCGGTAGAGCAACGGCCACAAACGTGACGATGACGAGTGCGATATAGGGAACAAGGGATCGAAGTGTAGGCATGATGTGTGGAACGTGCGTGAACAAAACGGACTGTAAATTAGGGGGCAGGCGAGGCGCAACGTGCTGGCATTACCACATTGTAATACGTTAAATGCCAAGCTCCATGTTGAAGCGTGTGTAGAGTGAATGCTGGACCTCGTCGCCGCTGTTTCGCAGCGTGAAGCGATTCGTTCCAAGTTCGAGGTTTGCCTTGATACGATGCTTGTTGATGTAGTAGCCAACAACACCACTGATATTGACTTGCTTCTGGTACTCGGCAAGTCCTGCGAGCTGATCACCGGCGTCGACACCTGCATAGCGTGCACCGACATTCCACATTGACGGGAAGATGTACGATGCCTGGACCATGTAGCCGCTTCCGACGAAGACGGCGGCATAGTCCTTGCGCGTCGTGTCTTTGTACGTGATCGGGTTGTCGGATGTTCGTTGGGCATACTCTGTATAGATCGAGAAGCCCTGATACTTCAGGAGAGCATCAGCGTAGACAACATCTGACGAGCGGCGTGCATACAGTGCACGCCCGAGTTGACCTCGTGTTTTGGTCTGATTGTCGTTGTGGTGATAGGAGACGCCGACGGAAAGCTTGGGAGTTTCCTCTCGGGCGAGATCGCCTTCGAAGTAGTCTCCACCGTTGGTGAACGCACCAAATGGGAGGACTTCTGCACGTGCCGTGTAGGCCAGACCGCCACCAGAGATTGATGGCTGGTTACGTCCGTCGCCAGTGCTGACCGCACCGCGAAGGTTTACGACAACGTCGTCGTTAACTGCACGCCAGTAACCTTGTAAGCCAAAGTCGCGGTCGAGGTTGAACGCTCCGTTGACGATCGAACGGTCGGGTTGTTCAAGGTCTGCAGACGAAATCACGCGCTGGCGATTACCTGGGAGCTTGGTCTGACCAAATCCTACCTGAAGTGTTGGCGAGAAGCTCCAAAAGACCATCGCGTCGCGGATGATGTTCGGGAACTGTGTGTCGGTCCAATCCTGATCTGACCGTGAGAACGAGAGCTGAAGGTTAAACGTGAGTCGTGGATCGTAGAGCGAGCCACCAAAGCGGAGGCGCAGGCGTCGCACAGCGAAGTCCATTGAACCTGCCGAAAGGTTGATGTCCTGATCAATGTCGTCGGTTTCTGTAGTATACGTGGCCCAATTCTGCATGCGGAATCGCATTATGATACGCGTGCTGCTATCGACCGATTGGAAGACCACTCCGTCTGTGTTGAAGTCAAAACTTCCACGTGACATCGTCGATGCCTGGCCAAACGCGCTTGTTGACACCAAGCAGATACCTGCGGCGAAGGTGCAGATGCGCAGAAGAAGTCGTGTTACGTTCCCCATGGAATCGCCTCGAATGTAATGGAATTGTTAGCTCAGTGTTACGGCGGCGAATCTATGGTGCAAGAGCATAACACTCTCGTTACGTTTCCATAACATTAAAAACAATGAATAATCTTTCATAGAAAGGCCTATGGGTACGTATTTTCGTACACTATGAAACGCATTGCTGTGTTTACAAGCGGTGGCGATGCCCCCGGGATGAACGCTCATATTAGGGCGGTTGAGCGTGCGGCCGACAAGCGTGGTCTCGAAGTGATCGGCATCATCGGCGGGTACTCCGGGATGATCGCGGGTCACTTTGAAATTCTGGATCGCGCACGGACGGCCAACACGATCGATCGTGGTGGTACGATCCTGAAGACATCGCGCTGCCCCGACTTCTTTGAGCCCGACGGACGCATCATGGCGGCCGAACAACTCCGAGCACACGGCATCGATGGCGTTGTTGCCTGCGGTGGTGATGGCACGTTTCATGGCGCGCATGCGCTGTGGACTGAGCATGGGGTTCGCATCGTTGGGACGCCGGGCACGATCGATAACGATCTTGCAGGTACCGACTTTACAATCGGTTACGACACGGCGATCAACACCGCCGCACAGGCAATCGATAAGATTCGTGATACGGCTGAGTCGCATGGACGATTGTTCTTCATTGAGGTAATGGGGCGGCATGCCGGCTTCATTGCTCTTGATGTTGGCATCGCCTGTGGTGCAGAATACGTTGCCGTGCCTGAGACGCTCACGGATATTGATGAATTGTATCAGCGCATTATATCGCAAGGACTCGACAAACGCACTGTTGTGATTGTTGGCGAGGGCGATGAACTCGGTGGCGCGTTGGGAATCAGCCGGAAACTTGAAGAACGGTATGGCGTTCCATCAAAGGTTTCGATTCTCGGACACGTGCAGCGTGGCGGTTCTCCAACGGTTCGCGATCGGGTCCTGGCGTCGCGTCTCGGAGCTGCCGCAGTTGATGCTCTGTTGCAGGGTCGCACCGACGTAATGATTGGGCAAATGGGGAACGATGTGTCCTACGTGCCCCTTGAACAAACATGGATGGAACGAAAGCCGATTCCGGCATATCTCTCAGAACTATCAACACTCCTTGTATGAACGACGTACTCACCTTCATTACCATCGTACAGATCTATCAAGTTGAGGGTATGGTCGCGCTTGGTAAGATGAAGCACCCTGTGACAAATGAATTCATGAAGAATCAGGATCATGCGCGATATGTCATCGAGATGCTGACGATTCTTCAAGACAAAACGAAGGGCAATTTGAATGTCGATGAAGGTCGGATTCTTGAGCAGACGATAAGCACACTCAAGTTGAACTTCGTTGACGAGTTCGGCAATCCTGATGCTCTCGCGTCGCCAACGAATCTCGCCTAATGCAGTGCATTGCTATTCTCGCCTATGCTGCTCGCCCGGAAGCCGTGCGCTGGGCATCGCATGCGGCAATACGTCTACGCGAAGAGGGTGTTGAGGTACTTCTCGATGCTGTTCTGGCAAGTGAGTTACCCGACGAGGTCGTCTCGCGCTGTGATGTGCGCCCAGCAGCGGAGTTTGATACGCGCGCCGATATGGTGATGACCTTTGGTGGCGATGGCACACTCCTTGCGACAACGCGCGTGTTAATGGGTTCTGATGTTCCCATCATGGGCATCAACGTGGGCAAGCTTGGATTTCTTGCGGAGTTCCCGACCTCGGATCTTGATGCTGCGATCAAAGATGTGCTCAAGGGGAACTACCGCGTCGTCGATCGAACAACACTTGAAGTGCAGGTGGGGGACGCAACGCACTACGCGTTGAACGATGTGCTCATTGAGCGTTCTGCTGAAGCAAAGATGACGGGCGTTCGTGCATTTGTTAACGACCACCATGTGGCCGACTATCGTGCTGATGGTGTGATTGTGTGTACACCGACTGGTTCGACGGCGTATTCGCTTGCTGCGGGCGGACCCATCATCGCACCGTCGGCGCAGGTTATCTGTGTTACACCGATTGCTCCACATACACTCACTCTTCGTCCGCTGATTGTCAATGATGGCAGCGAGATTCGTTGTACCCTCATGGAGGGTCAGCGTGAAGCGCATGTTGTGGCGGACGGATTGATTCTGGGTACGCTTTCGATTCATGATTCGGTGATCATTCGAAAGAGTAACCATCTCGTGAAACTTGTTAAGCGCGCCGACAGCACGTATTACGATCTGCTGCGTGAGAAGCTTCTGTGGTCTGCCGACCCAACAGCACGATAACCGCCGATGTTGCGACGCGAGCTTTCATTCTTCCAAGCCACTGCGATCAACATGATCGATATGGTGGGTATTGGACCGTTTGTGACAACGGCACTTGTCGCCTCGACGATGGGTTCATCCGACGGTGCACTGCTAGCATGGGCGTGCGGGATGATTATTGCGCTGATCGATGCAAGCGTGTGGAGTGAACTTGGTGCAGCGATGCCCAAGGCCGGAGGCTCCTACGCATTTCTCCGTGAAGCATATGGTCCGTCGACTCTCGGTCGGTTAATGGCGTTCCTTTTCGTGTGGCAAACTACCTTTCAAGCGCCTCTGGTAATTACCTCGGGAGCTCTCGGGTTTGCTACCTATGCAACGTTTGTTACTGGTCCGCTCCCACCTATCGCTATGCGCGGGATTGCTGTGGGTGTGATCCTTCTCTTGGTGCTGCTTCTGTATCGACGCGTCGCTGCAATCGGCACGATCTCCGTGGTGCTATGGACATGTGTGATTGCCACGATGGGGTGGATCATTGTCTCTGGGATGGTTGCACCAGCCGTTACTCCCATCCAACATGTAACTGGTATAGCCGATGGCATTGCGTGGAACATGCTTGGTGCAGCGTTATTGCCTACGATTTACTCGTACTTGGGCTACTACAACGTATGCCACCTTGGGGCAGAGGTACGAAATCCTGAGCGCGTCATTCCCCGCAGCATGTATCTGTCGATTGTTGGGATAGGTGCACTGTACCTATCGATGCAGTGGGCGATCACACGCGTTCTTGATGCCGAGACGATTGCAAGTTCATCGTTTGTCGTTAGTACGATGCTCAATGTCGCATGGGGTAGCACAGCTGCCTATGTCGGAACGATCCTGATTCTTGTTGTTGCAATCGCGTCGCTCTTTAGCGTGATGTTGGGATACACCCGGATTCCGTATGCGGCAGCGCAGGATGGATTGTTCTTCCAAGTGTTCGGGAAGGAGCATCCAACGGCAAACTTCCCGCACGTGAGCTTACTCATTCTTGGTGCTGTATCAGTTGTTTTTGCAGCAACGCTCTCGCTGGGTGATTCGATCAAGGCCATCATCACGATGCGAGTATTTACACAGTTCATAGCACAAGCTGCTGGTCTGATGGTGCTTCGACATCGTGTTGGTGCCGGACAGATGCCGTGGCGGATGTGGCTGTATCCACTGCCAGTGCTTGCGACGATAGCCATCTGGTTATGGCTCTTTTGGTCAGCTGACACCACACGACAGATTGTTGGGATCATTGCGCCGGTGGTCGGTACGTTTGTGTATCTAGGTATCGCACGCCGCGACCGGCAGTGGCCATTCCGTCAGCAGGAGAATCTCACATGACGCGCATTGAGGGACACATCGTTGATGTCCATACGCGACGTATCTATCCAGGCGTGATCACTCTCGAGGGCGAGCGTATCACGTCGATTATCGAAGATGCATCGGTAACATCATCACAGTATATCCTCCCTGGATTCGTCGACGCCCACGTCCACGTGGAATCGTCGATGCTGATTCCGTCGGAGTTCGCCCGACTTGCTGTTGTGCATGGAACGGTGGGTACCGTAAGCGACCCACATGAGATTGCCAACGTCTGTGGGATCGATGGTGTGCGCTACATGCTTGCCAATGGCGAACGTGTGCCGTTTCGATTTGCCTTCGGGGCCCCATCGTGCGTTCCGGCGACGTCGTTCGAAACCGCCGGTGCCGAAGTAACAGTTGATGATATCCGCGAGCTGTTTCGCGACGAGCGCGTTCGGTACCTCAGTGAAATGATGAATTGGCCCGGCGTGCTCTTCAATGATCCAGTTGTGATGCAGAAGCTCGAGGTTGCTCGTGCATGCGGTCGCGTTATTGACGGTCATGCTCCAGGCTTGCGCGGTGCACAGGCAGCACGATACGCATCGCATGGGATAACAACCGACCACGAGTGTTTCACACTCGACGAGGCCTTGGATAAATTGAAGGTAGGGATGAAGATCCTGATTCGTGAGGGATCTGCGGCACGGAATTACGACGCACTCCATTCGATCATCGGCACACATGCAGATCGTGTGATGTTCTGCACCGATGATATGCATCCTGATTCGCTGGTGCTGGGACATATCAACCTGATTGTGCGACGATCGCTCGATCTGGGTTACGATGTGTTTGATGTGTTGCGAGCCGCAAGCGTCAATCCTGTTGAGCATTATGGTCTACCCATCGGGTTGCTTCGCACTGGTGATCGTGCAGACTTCATCGTTGTTGACGATCTGAAGAGCATGCAGGTGCGCGAGACGTGGATAGGAGGGGCATGCGCAGCACGTAACGGACAGTCACTGATTGCCTCCGTCCATGAAAACCGTATCAATGCCTTTGCGTGCGGACCAATTACTGCGGATGCTCTGGCATCAACAGATGAAGGAGAAACAGTACGCGTTATCGTTGCTCACGATGGACAACTCGTTACCACAGAAGAGCATCATGCACTGCCATCACCCGATGTCCTCAAGATCGTTGTTGTGAACCGATATCACGACGCACCCCCAGCTATTGCCTACATCAAGGGTATCGGATTGCACAAGGGTGCAATTGCCAGCAGTGTGGCACACGACTCTCACAACATTGTCGCCGTAGGGTGTACAGACGAAGATCTTGTGGCAGCCATTAATGCCATCATCGACGCACGCGGCGGAGTCTGCGTTGCGCAGAATGATCGCGTTGATGTTCTAGCGCTCCCGGTAGCCGGACTGATGTCGACCGAAGACGGTTACACCGTAGCTCGGAAGTATGCCGAACTCGATGCCATCGCGAAGTCACTCGGATCGCCCCTTCGCGCTCCGTTTATGACAATCTCCTTTATGGCACTTCTTGTGATTCCACAATTGAAACTTAGCGACAAGGGCCTCTTTGACGGATCGACATTTCAGTTCGTTCCTGTTCGTACCTTCGCGTGATATCTCACTCCAATCAAGTGCTATGCTTCCCGTTGACTCCTCACTCATCCGCCTGATTCAATTTGCGATCCATGAAGATCTCGGCACCGGTGATATCACCAGTGATCTGTGCATCTCGCGTGATGCCAATGCCGCCGCTCGCTTCCTCATGAAACAGGATGGTGTAATCTGCGGGATGCCGTTGCTGCCCCTGGTGTTCCGGCAGTTCTCTTCTGATGTGCATATCGAGACGCGAGTCAACGACGGCGACGTTGCAGCTGCTGGTACCGTCCTGGCAAACATCGAGGGACCAGCACACGCGCTGCTAGCTGGTGAGCGTACTGCACTGAACTTCATTCAGCGAATGAGTGGTGTGGCAACACTCACGCGCGCATATGTGCAGCAGATCCAGGGGACGCAAGCTCGGGTTCTGGACACACGTAAGACGATTCCAGGATGGCGGTTGCTTGATAAGTACGCAACGCGCGTGGGCGGAGCGATCAATCATCGAATCGGACTCTACGACATGGTGATGATCAAGGATAATCACATTACTGCATGCGGTGGCATCCGTGAAGCCGTAGATACCGTCACGGCGGAAGTCCACGACCGTCCAACAATGAAGATCGAGGTTGAGGCCCGCTCGCTGGATGACGTCGTGGAGATTCTTCAATGTCGTGGCGTACACCGCGTAATGTTCGACAATTTCACGCCCGCACAGGTTGCCGAAGGTGTTCGCATCGTCGAGCGTCGTCTCGAAACAGAGGCCTCAGGTGGAATCACCTATCAGAACATTCGGCAGTACGCCGAGGCAGGGGTTGACTTCATCAGTGTGGGAGCGATTACTCATAGCGCAACGGCACTAGATATATCGATGAAGCTCTTCGTGCCACGCCAAGGGTAATGCTACTGTCGCAGATCGCCGGGCTCTGATGGCTCGATGAGCATTGGCGGAATCTCGCCAGTGAGCACGTAGGATTTCTGCCGATAATCATACGTTAGCGGAACTCGCAGACTATGCACGAGGTAGTCGAAGTCGCGTGCGACTGTTCGTAGGCTAGCGTGTAACTCAGCCGCCATCATGCCAGCTGTAACGCGCTCGCCACGTTGTAGATGTGCCAGGATGATCCGAAGTCGTATGATGATTGGGCGTGTGGGCGTATGCATGACATGCACAAGTGGTTCGCAAAGGAACTGCAATGGTACGTCATTCACTATGCCATCTACGGTCATAGTGGCATTACAAACAGCCCGTAACCTTACAAAATGTGCGCAGTTCTCTCGCTAGAGCACATTTTTTACAAAAGCGTGACATCTTAGGGCTGGGACTAGAGCTCGCGACGAAGGCGTGCTACGGGTATGCGGAGTTGCTCACGATACTTCGCCACTGTGCGTCGGGCAACATTGTATCCGAGTTTTTTGAGATCCTTACCGAGCTTATCGTCGCTCAAGGGTTTGGTCTTGGATTCTGCATCAATCAGCTCTTTGATTTTCTGCTTGATGATGCGCGTCGACACTTCCTCGCCATCATCGGTCATAAGTGCTTCACTGAAGAAGTACTTCAGTTCGAATGTGCCGAAGCGTGTCAGCACGTATTTACTGTTCACGATCCGACAGACCGTCGATATATCGAGGCCCGTTACTTCGGAAACATCTCGATAGATAAGGGGCTTGAGATGCTCCGGTCCATACCGGAAGAACTCTTGCTGCAAACCTACGATAGCTGTCATCACGCGAAGCATCGTGTTTTTGCGCTGGCGAATCGCCTGCATCAAGAACTTTGCGTCTTCATATTTCTTGCGTAGCCACTCGCGCGTTTCCTTGTTGAACTTATGGAATCGCGCTTCCTTCTTGAGCTTTTCGTAGGCATTACTCACACGCAGAACGGGCAGCCGTGAGTCGTTGACGGTGATCAGGAAGTCCTGGTTATCCTCTGTTGATTCAACAGTGAAATCCGGTGTAACAGTGTTAACCTCTGGTCCGATTGTTCCTGCGCCTGGACGAGGTGTGAGCCGACGAATCACCTCGATCGCTTCACGCAGATAGTCTTGCGTAACGCCGAGTTGACGTTCAATAACGTGGTAATGTTTCATTGCAAAGGCGTCGTACGTCTTCGTGAGAATCATCACAGCAAGCTTTTGTGCGGCGTTTGGACGTTCCACTGTACGAAGTTGTGCGATCAGGCACTCTTGAACGGTGCGCGAGGCAATACCAGGAGGATCGAGCGCCTGCACCCTACGCAGAATACTCTCGGCCTGTTTCATGGAAAGCGGTGTGAGAGGCACGTCGATATCATCGAACAGATCTTGTGCGTACTGCTTGCCCCTTCCCATATCACGGGAGTGAATAGCGAGGTTGTGCTCGGCAAACCGATCGTTGTTCTCTTGCAGCAGCTCGCTAAGTGGACGACGGAGATAGCCATCTTCGTCCACGTTGCCGATGATGTACTCGCCGAGAAGTCGCTCATCAGTGGTTATGTGCAGATAACGAAGCTGCTCGAGCAAATCTTCTTCCAGTGTTTGCACGTTGCGAAACTGAAAGATCGGATCATCATCATCGTCCTCGCCGCCACGCGTGTCGGTTGATGAACCACTTGATGAATCCTCGCCCCAGATCAACTTGTAGAACTCGAATGCGTCCTTTGGATCAAAGTCTGCAGCCCCCTCCGGAACATCACTTGCGGCAACGGTGCCGTCGTCAGAGCTGGCATACGCTACGGCTGACGCTGCATCTTCGGCTGCTGTTGATTCGGCTCTTGCTGCTGTGGGCTCTGCATCTCCAGCGGATGCATCGGATGACGCACCGGTCTCGTAGTCCGATCCTTCTTCAAGCATCGGATTGTTTTCGATCTCTGCACGCACATGTTGCTCAAGTTGTAACAGTGGCAACTGGAGCATCTTGAGATACTGGATCTGCTGAGGAGTAAGCGATTGTTGCAGCGACGCTCTGAGCGTGATCCCCAGCTTCATAGGTCGCCTTCCTCTTCGCCATGGGCATAGGCAAGCATGCGCAGATACGCGTGCTCACCGAATACTCGGATAAGGGGCTCGCGAAGTGACTCCACAAGGAGGATGTTGTTGGCCTCTCCGTTATCTCTGCCTGACTCGCACTCGGCAATCATCTCGTAGTGCAGATAGGGTCCGCCAAACTGCGCAACGCGTATTGGAAACAAGTGACACGAGATCGGCTTTCGGAAGGTCGACTCGCCGTTGTGATAGGCGCGCTCGATGCCGCACTTCGCAACCGTACCATCATAGTACACGAATACACAATCAGCGTCATCGAGACATGCTACAGAGTAATCGCCGGGTGCGCCCTCGACCGCATCGTTCTCTGTGAGCCACATGCGTGAACGCTCTGGTAGATACGGCAGCGCTGTCGCCACCGCGCCGCGCAATTCGTCGACCTCACTGTCCAGCAGAGGCGCTCCCGCCGCGCCGCTCATGGTGCAACATGCACCCTTGCAGCGCTGAAGATCACAGGCGAAGTGCGTGGTGAGCACCTGCTCCTGGAGGAGAAGATCGTCGAGCAGAATCATGATGCCGAAAAATAGCACGATTCTTGCTAGAGTTGCTAATTAGTCGGCGGATAGTCGGAAGCGAAGTGCATTTGCCAGGACGGTTACCGAGCTCAGCGACATCGCAGCGGCGGCAATCATTGGGGAAAACTCTAATCCGGTTATCGGATATAGCGCGCCTGCCGCCAGTGGGATGCCCACGACGTTATAGATGAATGCGAAGAACAAGTTCTGTTTGATACTACGGACGGTATCCTGTGAGATGCGGCGTGCAGGTAGGACGTAGGCAAGATCGGCTCGCATCAGTGTGATATCGGCTGTGTTCTTTGCGACATCGGTACCGCTACCAATGGCGATTCCCACATCGGCTTGGGCAAGAGCAGGGGCGTCATTTATTCCATCGCCCACCATAGCCACACATTCACCCAGCGCCTGACGTCGGCGAACTTCTTCGAATTTCTCAAGCGGTGTTGCACTATGCAGTATAGTTGTGATGCCTGCTTGCGCACCGATTGCGCGTGCTGGTGCCTCGTGATCGCCCGTAGCCATCACCACTGTGATGCCGGCATCGGTTAGTGCACGAACGGACTCACGACTTGTTGCGCGGAGTTCGTCAGCGACTGCGATGCACGCAACGACGGCGCGCTGAAGGCTAACGTAGATCGATGCCCAGCCTTGGGAGGCGAAATGTTCACTCGCATGGTGAAGTGCAGGAGGAATCAGGAACATCGACTCTTCCATGAATGCTGCATTACCGATGCGCACGCGTGTGTCGCCGAAACGTGCAGTCGTACCGCGTCCTGGAACTGCTGTAACATCATCGGCAGATAGGTCTGAGCCCGACGAGAGCATTCGCGCAGATGCCCATTCAATAAGTGCGAATGCGAGAGGATGTTCCGAGCCACGTTCGGCAGCCAGCACATAGGGCGCGAGTTCGGCTTCGTCCATCGACACAACGATGGCATCATGAACGCGCGGTGTGCCTGAGGTGAGGGTGCCTGTTTTGTCAACGATAATCGTGGTCACGTCGCGGAGACGTTCAAGTGCTTCGGCATGCGTGAACAGGATGCCCAGCCGTGCGGCGCGTCCGCTACCCACGATAATTGCAGCAGGGGTTGCAAGCCCCAGAGCGCATGGACAGGCGATGATCAGTACGGCGATGGTTGACGTAAGCGCCATTGATGTGGCGTTGTCGCCGCCGAAGATCATCCATGTGGCGAACGTGAGTATTGCTAAGCCAACAACGATAGGGACGAAGACAGCGCTAATGGAATCGGCCATGCGCTGGAGGGGAGCCTTCGAGGCTTGTGTTCGTTCAACGGCACGTATGATGCCGGCCAGAACGGTATCCGATCCCACGGCTGCTGCGCGCACAACCAGCATTCCGGTGGTATTCAGTGTACCCCCGATCACGGTATCACCAACGGTCTTCACAACGGGCATGCTCTCGCCCGTAAGCATCGACTCGTCAACGCTTGTTGTTCCCGTAATGATCGATCCATCAACCGAAACGCGCTCGCCTGGTAGGATGATGACCGTATCAGACACCACGACTTCGGATGCTGGGATTTCCAGTTCTTCGCCCTGACGTCGGACACGTGCGATGGACGGGTGAAGTTCAAGCAGCGATGTCAGTGCTTCGGCTGTGCGACGTTTTGCACGCGACTCGAGCCATTTCCCGAGAAGCACGAGGGAGATAATGGTCGATGCCGAGTCGAAGTATGCGCCAGGATACGAGACTGATGGAAGAAGGGAAGGAGCAAGTGTGGCAACAACACTCGTGATAAAGGCTGTGCCAGTGCCAAGCGTCACCAGGGTATCCATTGTTGCCGTGCCGTTACGCGTAGCATTCCACGCTCCGAGGAACATGGAACGTCCGGCGAACATCACCGGTGTTGTCAAGATCAAGAGCATTGTGTTCAGCCATGAGGGTGCGTGATGCATCATCATTGCGCCCATCGAGAGCATCAACACAACGCTCGCAAACGGAGCGGCGAGCAGCACATCGCGTCGGTATCCGCTTGCAATGGCTTGCAGACGATCAGCCAGTTCATGAGGGTTTGTAGGCGCTGTTGTGGCGCGAACCGCAGTTGCCGTATAGCCTGCGTTCGCGACCGCCGAGCGAATGGCATCGTCACTCACGCTCTCTGGCGCATCGACCATTGCGCGGTTCGTAACAAGATTGATCGTCGCTGCGGTAACGTCTGGAATGGCACGTAATGCGTTTTCAACGCGCTGCACGCATGCAGCGCAGTGCATGCCACCGATATCGACGATGCGCTGAATCACATATCTCCAGCGCGCATCTTGTCGTTGAACAGTTTCTTGAACTTTTCCACCTTTGGCCGCACCACAAACGCACAATAAGGCTGGCTGCCGTTCTGGTTATAGTAATTCTGGTGGTAGTCTTCAGCAACGTAGAACTCCTCGGCAGGCGTTACCTCCGTAACGATCGGATCTGGCCATGTCTTGGACGTGTTGAGCTGAGCGATGTATGTGCGAGCGGTTGCCGCTTGCGCTTCCGAATGTGTGAAGACTGCGCTGCGATACTGTGTGCCAGCGTCGTTGCCTTGTCGGTTGAGCGTCGTTGGATCATGCGACGCGAAGAAAATCTGCAGAAGTTCTTCGTACGATACCACGGACGGGTTGAACGTAATGCGGCATGCTTCGGCATGCCCCGTCGTTCCCGAGCACACTTCCTTATACGTCGGGTTCGCGTTCTGGCCATTGCAGTAGCCACTCTCGACTGTTTCCACGCCATCGACAAGTTGAAACACTGCTTCCACACACCAGAAACATCCTCCGGCAAGCGTTGCCGTGTCGCGATCACCAGGTACGTGCATGTTCGATCCTTCATGTTGTTTCGGAGTTGGAGCAGGGGGCGTTCGTTCGTCACCGGCAGAGCATGACGAAGTCGTCATTGCACTCATCGTGAGAAGTAAAGCGAGAGCAACGCGCAACATACGTGAGTGCCTGAATAGTGGGGAACTGCAATGACGGATCACTGCCGCAATCTAGTGGGACAGTATGCGAGGTGCGAGCACCCCGACAAGGGATGCCACACTGCAGCACACGAGGGTTGCGGTGGTGTAGATCGCCAGTGATGTGAGCTGACCCTCCTGGGCCAGGAGTACGCTCTCGATGGCGAAGGCTGAATACGTTGTAAATCCGCCGCAGAGGCCGGTGCCGAGGAGCAACATATAGGGTCGTGTGATGGATGCCGAGATCATAGATGAGCCGACGAGTGCACCGAGGGTGAACGAACCCAGGACATTGACAACGAACGTCGACCACGGGAAGGTCCCGAGCGAAGATGGAAGCACCAAACCCACTCCATAGCGCAGTCCGCTCCCAATAGCTCCACCGATCATTACAAGTGCAAGTTCAATCATGGTAGCAAACTAGGAAATGCTCGCACTATCTTTGCCCCATGCCTCTACTCGTTCTTCTTCTCGCGCTTGTGATGCCCCTTGCAATACGCGCACAAGCACCCGTTGTTCATACATCTACCTACGTGGACGTTCCGGGCAGTGAGCCCCGGGAACATCCGGTGGATATTCTCCGGATGACGGTAAACGTGCGGTTCGAGCCAGAGAATGCGCTCGTCAAGGGCACTGTTACGCATGTGTTCCGTGCCTTACGCGAACAGGTGGATTCGATTGAATTCGACGCGATCAAGATCACGATCAAGCAGGCAACGCTTGGCGGACGTCCCGTGCGGACACGGTCGACCGATACGACTGTGATCGTTTACTGTGATCCGCAACTGCGATGGGATCAGCAGGACTCAATCGTGTTTACCTACGAGGCAACACCACGAAAGGGCATCTACTTCATCGGGTGGAACGATCCGTCCAAGCGCATGCGCCGTCAGATCTGGACACAGGGCCAGGCCATCGACAATCGTCATTGGATTCCGATGTACGATGAGATGAACGACAAGATGATCACCGAAACCATCACCACGTTCGACTCAACGTATGCGGTGCTTTCGAATGGCACGCGCTACAAGGTGACATCGAACAGCGATGGTACCAAGACATGGTACTATGTCATGACTAAGCCTCATCCATCGTATCTCTTGATGCTCGCCATTGGTAAATACGCCATCACCGATCGTCGATCTGCCTCTGGCGTGCCGCTGCGACTGTACTCGTATCCCGAGTTCCCTGAGCGTGTCGAGCCAACGTATCGCATGAGTGTGGAGGCGATGGATTTCCTGGAGCGCGAGATCGGGATCCCGTACCCATGGGAAGCCTATAGCCAGGTGCCAGTTGCCGACTACATCTTCGGTGCGATGGAGAACACCACGGCAACCATCTTCGGCGACTTCTTCCAGACCGACGAGCGTGGATGGATCGATCGCTCGTATGTCGGCGTCAACGTTCACGAACTCACACACCAATGGTTTGGCGACTATATCACGGGTCGCAGCGGTAAGTCGATCTGGCTGCAGGAGAGCTTCGCAACATTCTATCCGCACCTCTTCACTCGCGAAACAGTTGGTGAAGACGCATATCAGTGGAGCCGACGCGGCATGCATCGCAGCGCATTGGCAGCTGGCGACAAGGACCGCCTGCCGATTGTGCATCCAAGCAGTGGAACTGCCCGCATCTATCCAAAGGGGGCAAGTGTGATCGACATGATGCGCTACACCTTTGGTGAGCAGTCGGTGCGACGCGTGATTCAACACTACCTCCGCAAGCACCCCTACACCACGGTTGAAACAAACGATCTGTATCTCGCATTTCAGGATACTCTTGGATTGTCGCCGAAGTGGTTCTTCGATCAGTGGTTGTATCGTGGTGGCGAACCACAGTACCGGGTATCGACACGTCTTGGTGCAATGCAAACCGAAAAGGGTGTCGGCACAACCACACTTGTGGATATCGAGCAGATTCATCAGATCGACGACCTCACCGGCGTGTTCAGTATGCCGATTGTATTGGAAGTGCATTATACCGATCGCACAAAGGACTCCGTTCGTCTCGTCGTGAATCAGCAGCGGATACTCGTTGAGATCCCCAACGCAGGAAACAAGACCCCCGCATTCGTGCTGTTCGATCCGGGATCGAACATTCTTAAGCGCGTCACGTTCGACCGCTCCTGGGACGCCCGCATGGCACAGTTGCTACACGCACCACTCATGATCGACAGGTATGACGCCCTGGAAACGTTCCGTGGCGACACATTGCGTTCAGCCGAGCGACGCGCGATGCTCGCAGGTGTGATGTCGCGTGAGCCCTTCCACGCTCTGCGAACGGAAGCAACGCAGCAAGCCATCGAGCTCGCACAAAAGGGAATACCTGAGGCATGGGAGCTTGTCAAGCGCGGACTCACCGATCGAGCCGTTGAGGTGCGTTCGGCAACGCTGGGAGCGCTGCCGTCTGTTCCGCAACAATTGCGTGAGACGGTTGCCGGCATGCTTCGCGACACGTCTTTTGCGATTATCCAAACTGCCCTGACCAAACTTGCAGCCTCGTTCCCGTCCGACAAGCGCATTCTTGCTGCTGTGAAGGGCGTTCGGGGTCCGCACGAGCGTGTACGGATTGCGCGACTTGAGATCGAAGCAACATGGAGCGGCGACGATGATGCCGTCAAGGAGCTTTCCGATCTCTGCGCACCAGGTTGGGAGTTCATTACTCGTCAAAATGCTATGCAGGCACTTCGACGCATCGGTACCATCACACCACTGGCTGCCGAGAATATGTTGCTGGCTGTGCTCAGCACGAATACACGTCTTGCCGGCGTGGCACAGTCTGTGCTGTCCGGATTGTGTGAACAACCACGCCTGAAGGCAATTGTGGCAACAGTAGCAAAATCAATGCAACTCGTTGACTGGCAAAGAGATACGCTCTCTGCATACCTTCGCTAGTGCAACGTTGAACAAAATTGGTTCGATTGTTGCTTCGTGACATTTGCGGTAATCAGGTGGTGTGGACGTGGGAGTATCCCGCAGTCATGCTGCTACGTGATTGGCTTTCACAGCGCTCGCATGCCCCCTAAAGGTTGTGTGAAACCGCTGGGTTGGCTATTTTTATGCTTCCATAATCTCGTGGGCGCAGTGCGCTCACCATCCATTGCATGAACGAAACAAATCGACATTCTCATATCACAAGTGGAGGAGCTATGCTTCGCAACGTTACATCGATTGTTGCGTTGCTTGCGGCATTTTTCCTGATCGGGGTTTCCTCGGTTCAGGCAAATCCAGCCAGCCGTACGGTTGGCGTAGTCGCAGGTACGTACACAGAGATCAACGGCGGTACTGTTATCTATTCATCGGCGAGCCCATCGTGGTTCACGCTCGGTGAGACAACAGTCACGCTGCCATTTCAATTCAACTACGGCGGCGTGTTGTACACGGACGTCGTTGTTAACCCAGGCGGTTGGGCGTCATTTGGTGGTTCGGCAGGCGTAACTGCAAGCCCACTGACGGCAACAACTACAGCTGCGGGTATCCTCTCGGCGATGGGTACACAACTAGCCGCAGGCACAGGCGGCGATGTAACGGTGCTCGTGACTGGTACAGCACCAAACCGTATTGCTACGATGCAATGGCGCAACGCAACGCGTCGCTATGCAGACGGCATTGCTCGTGATAACTACAACTTCCAGATCCGCATCTGGGAGAACAACACGACAGCTAACGGAAGCCGTATGGAAGTTGTTTACGGTCCAATGACTGTGAACCACAACCTCCTTCTCCAAGTTGGTCTTGGTGCTAATGGTACAGTTTGGTCGCCACGCGCGGACTTCTATGCGAACACATGGGCGACAGCTTCATGGCACGCAATACCACAAGCATCGATTCTTGCTCGCAATTTCACACCGGCATCTGGTACAACGGTAGCCTTCTGGAACCGTCAAGCACCAGCGCTCAACAACGATGCTGCCATCCTCAGCCTTGTTTCACCTGCTGGCAACTTCGATGCAAACACATCGCAGACAATGCAAGTACGCGTTCGCAACTTCGGTACAAACAACCTCGACTCCGTAACGATCAACTGGTCGATCAACGGTGTTGCACAAACGCCAGTTCGTTATTACCCACAGCCTGCTCTTGCACCTGGTGCAGAAGCAACTGTGACACTTGGTAATCGCACATTCACTGCGTTCTCGTTCAATACAGTAACGTTCTCGACATCAACACCGAACGGTGTTGCTGACGTGAACCCAAGCAATGACGCTCTCACAGTTTTCCTTGCTCCACGTGTTGCGGGCAATCTTTCAATTGCACAAAACGGCAATCCGGGTTCATTCGCTGATTTCCGCTCGATGTTCCGCCACCTCGCAGTGTCGGGCATCTCTGGAAATGTCAACGTATCTGTTTATG
>CAMCXP010000032.1 GCA_945883395.1 Melioribacter roseus P3M-2 | reverse complement strand
GATCCAGCGACATGCCAGAGCGCGACTGATACCATCGAGCTTCGTTTCCGTCCATCCGTCGAGCCAACGATCACGCTCTCCAAACCCGCCGCGTGTGAAGGCGATAGCATTGTGCTAACGCTTGAAGGCGCGTTTGTGCAGTATCTCTGGAGCACTGGCGAGACCACCAAGAGCATCACCGTAACAACACCTGGTGTCTACACCTGCGCCGTTGTCGATACAAGTGGTTGTACGCGAACAGCAAATGCAGAGGCGATCATTCGTCCCAATCCCACGCCGACGATTCAAGCAAATCGCGCGCTACGTATTTGCCTCGACGAAACAGTCATCCTTAGCGCGCCTAGTGGCTTCGATACATATCAATGGAGTAGCGGTGAATCATCACAGAGCATCACCGTTGGTGAAGGGGGCTCGTGGTACGTAACAGTTGTCGATTCCTACGGATGTGTTGGTGTGTCGGATACGGTAACAGTGGTGAAGCTCGAAACACGGAATAAGGTGGAGATTCAATTCACATCGCCGTTAGACTCGACTATTGTGATCCCAGATCATCCCATCGGTATGCTCTCGTGTGGTGAGGTGGTGATTCGTAATCGCTCCACGACAGAGCCGTTGGTGATTGCGCGACCGTATCTGCTTGGTAATGTGTTTATCTCGATTCCGCAATCGCAACTCCCGGTCGTTATCGCACCTCTCGAGTTTGGTCGGTTCACGATCTGTGCCGCCGCAATCGATACGGGCAGCGTACGCGACACGCTTGCGATTCCCGATACATGTTCGACGTGGTTCATCCCCGTGCGTAGCAACGGCATGCCATTGCAGTTCCAAGGAACCTCGCGGTGTGATGTCGACGTGATGACACTTGTCTACTCCTCCGGTGATGCGTGGCGCTTGTCAGACCCGTTTCCAATGCCGATCACTACCGAAGCCCGTATCGGCGCGCTTCTGGTCCGCGGAGCCCCCCAGCGCGATGTACAGGCCCTTCTCAGCGATGTTACGGGACGTGTGCTACGTCAGTGGAGTTTTTCCGTGATGCAGGGGGCTGCAGCTGATCTCGCGATCGACGTGGCAGACCTTTCACCAGGATCGTACACGTTGCATCTGTCGTCTGCGGGTGTGCATCTGCGTTCATCGACGATCCTCGTGCATCGTTGATAAGAGGTCTTCGATAATCAGACATCGCAGTCCTATTTTTGTGGCATGGCTACGATCCTCTCTCTCGATCCGCGCGTCACGCGGATGAATCTCGACGCGGAGCAATCAGCTCCTGCGGAACCAAAACCTGCACTCGATCAGTTTCAGACCTTCGAGGTGTTTCATCAGGCGAAGTCAGGTGCGCATCACACGCATGTTGGATGCGTGCACGCCCCGAGTCCCGAGCTGGCTCTGCTGCTGGCCAAGGAGCAATATGGGCGTCGCGGACAAACGACGAACCTCTGGGTAGTGAACACGCGTGATGTCGTTACGATGGCGGCCGACGATGCCGATGTGTTCGCAACCACGCCGGAGAAGAAGTATCGTGACGTTGGTGCGTACATGGTGCGCGACAAGGTGGATGCCTTTAAGAAGCAAATGAACGAAGGAACAACTGAATGAACACTGCTGCTCTTGCTGATCTCTGCTATCGCATGGCAGACGACGAGCTTATCCTTGCACACCGCCACTCGGAGTGGACGGGGCTGGGTCCGATCTTAGAAGAAGACATCGCCTTCTCATCGATCGCGCAGGACAAGCTTGGTCATGCACAAGCGCTCTATACCATCATGCATGCGCATTGCGGAGAGCCAGAGCCAGACGTTGCTGCCTTCATGCGCAACGCAGAGCAGATGCGGTGTTCACACTTTGTTGAGTTGCCGATCGGCGAGTATGACTTCTCGCTCGTGCGACACTTTTTGTTTGATGTCGCTGAATACGTTCGGTGGACAGCACTCATAGAGAGCAGTGTAGAACCGATCGCGAAGCTCGCACGCAAGATTCATGGCGAACTCAAGTACCATCTCTACCATGCACAAACGTGGATGGTGCAGTTGGGTGCAAAAGGTAACGAGGAATCGCACGCACGTATGCAGACGGCCCTGCGAGAAGCATGGCCATATGCGCTCGGTATGTTCGAGCAAGGCAATCACGAACAGGCATTGATTGACGAAGGTATATACATCGGTGAAGCAAGTACGCAGGAACGTTGGACTGCGATGGTTATCGAGCTGCTTGCGTCATCAACACTCGAGATCCCATCGTCAACAGAGGCGCATCTCGGCGGGCGGAAGGGATATCATACAGATCATCTGCAACCGCTCCTCGATGAAATGACCGAGGTGTATCGCATTGATCCATCGGCGACGTGGTAATATGACCACGCACGATGTCTATGCTGCGCTGCTGGCAGTTCGCGATCCCGAGATTCCAACAATCTCCGTTGTCGACATGGGAATTATCACCAATGTTGATGTGCGGAGTGACGACGATGTGCATGTGACGATGACGCCAACGTTTGTCGGTTGTCCAGCAATCGATGTGATGCGCAGCGATGTTGAAGCTGCAGTGCGCGGACTCGGTGTTGCACACGTAACGGTTGATGTGAATTTCGACGAGCCTTGGACAACGAACAGACTCACCGAGGCAGGTCGTGCGGCATTGCTCAAGCATGGTCTTGCACCACCGGAGCAGTTTGAAACGCTGACACTAAAACTTGATGTGCTGAACAACGTGGCGTGTCCGTATTGCGGTTCACGCGATACCGATCTGAAGAGTCCGTTCGGACCCACCCTGTGCAGATCGCTGCATTACTGTAATGCGTGCCTTCAAGCGTTCGAAGGTTTCAAGCCGGTGTAAAACACACCGTAGCCTACAGTTGGACTGTCAACTGGAAATACCCCTGACGTCCGACGAGGCTTGGGATAAGTGTAGGGTGGAAGCGATCAAGGATGTTGTTGATTCCGGCACCAAGCACGACCCGCCGCTCGGCGATATCGAGTGTGTAAGTTCCGCCGACGTTGAGGACAACGTAGCCCGCTACAAACTCATCATCACGATCTAGTACCTTTCGAGGCGGATCGGATATCACCGGTCCGTTCTTGTCAAGTGACTCGTCACCATACCGTCCGACGAACTGCGCACGCACGTTTGCGCTCCAGAGACGATCTGGTGCATCGTATTGCACGCGAATCGTTCCGCTGTGGCGCGACCGACCCCAGAGTCCGTGGTAGTCTTCTCTTCGGAGTGGACCAGCGATTGTGCCTGCCTGCCCCTTGTCAATGGCCTCGAGAATCTGAACATCGTTTGCATCGAGATACTGGTAACCACCCATGATGGTATACATGGCTCCATTCTCTTTCGCCAACGCAAGGCGTAGGTTCGCCTCGATGCCTTGTGTAAATGCACGCGAAATGTTGCGATACGAGTACACGTCGCGATTGTTGATCGTCTGAACGTAGTAGAACTCAATCAGATTGTTGAGATCGTTCCGGAACGCTCGTAGCTCTGCACTGTACAGCAGCGACACACGTGATGAGAGCTCGCGTTGTCCGTCCTCATAGCGCAACGCAATATCATACGACAAGCTGCGCTCCGGTTGCAACGAATTGCCGAGACGCTCTGCACCGATGAGATCATACCCAGCACCTGCTAACCTGTTTGAAAACGTTACATACAACTGACGGAAGTCGGGCGCTTTGAATCCCGTGCCGATTGAGCCCGACATGCGAATGTGTTCGCCTGGTTTCCATAACAACGAAAAGCGCGGACTAATCGCATCGCCGAAGATGTTGTTGCCATCGTACCGTGCACTTACGACGTAAGAGATCCAATCGAGTGGCATGCCTTCCCACTGCGCAAAGGCAACGCCTGTACGATAGAAGGGGTGTGTGCCGGTTGAGTCGCGATATCGTGATCCATCGATATCATCGTAGAGCACCTCGCCACCAACGGTTAAACGGTTCGCTGCACCAAGCTGCACATCGTACTGCGAATAGAGTCTGGCGATCCTGCGTTGAAGATCATCCGTCGAGCCAGCCGCACCTTGTGCAACATCGAAGTTGTACCGTTCATTGAATGTGGAGCCGTAAGCGTTTACCGTGAGGCGTGCACGACCCGACTGATACTCAACACCAAGCGTGCTTGATGCGTCCCATTGCGTTACAGAACCAGTGTTCTGTGCGATCTGACCAGCGACACTCTCGATGAAGGAACCTTGCGTTTCACTACCAAACAGCCGCAGCCATCCACGAGCAGTCCACCCCTTTGCAAACTTCCACTGTGCCTTGAGCTGTGATGTGCCATCCGTAAACGCTGCATAGGGAATCGATAGCGTGTCGAGTGGCAATGAAAACGCTGGTGATCGCTTGATATTGATGAAGCCTGAGAGCTCGAGATCATTCGAACCCCAGCCCCCTTCAACACGAGCCTCGAGCGGACCTCGTGTGAGACCCTGGAGCATCACTGA
The DNA here is from genome assembly GCA_945883395.1 of Melioribacter roseus P3M-2. Classification (GTDB taxonomy): domain Bacteria; phylum Bacteroidota; class Ignavibacteria; order Kapaibacteriales; family Kapaibacteriaceae; genus UBA10438. The sequence goes on along the minus strand of CAMCXP010000032.1, from coordinate 14,550 downwards.
ACCGTTGATGCCGTCGCTTGGTCGCTTGGTGATAATGTTGATCACGCCCGCAAGTGCTTCACTGCCGAACATGCTGCTCATCGGACCCTTTACGATCTCGACGCGTTCGATGTTGCCGACTGAGATACGCGAAAGATCAAGTACCCCAGCTATCCTACCAATAACTGGCTGTCCATCAATGAGGATGAGCGTGTAGTCGGGACCAAGGCCGTTCATCTGAATACCGCTGCGCACGGAGCCGGCAATGAGCATGCCTGGCTGCTCCTTCAAGAGGTCGCCGAGATCTGTCATGCCAGTTGCGGCAATCCGCTCCTTGCCGATGACCTCAACGCGCACAGGGGAGTCCTTCAGTCGGACTTCATTTCGAGTTCCTGTAACAACGATCTGCGACTTCACATACGTGCGCAGACTGTCGATGATCTGGCGAGCACGCACGGAATCTGCTTCACGCGCTCCAGCTGGAACACTGACTGCAAGCAACAGCATGGCCCACATACTGTGGGACAATCGGAATTTCATGTCGCAAAACTACCGCTTGCCGTGCAATTACTTTACCCACAGCACCGGGATGGTTTCGACAGACGTTGGCATGATAACATGCAGGATGTACGAGCCACTCTGAAGCGACGACATATCCATGGCGAAGGTTCGTGGGGTTGTGTGTTCTCCGTACGCACTCTGATGCGTCGTCGACCATACAACACGTCCGTCGGTTTGTACAAGTCGTAGCACGTACGATCCGGGCATAGAGCTTGCAAGCTCTATCTCGATGGCATCTGATATTGTATTCTGTCGTGCGCTCACGGTCGGCGCGTCGAAGTTGCGCAACATGCGATTGACAATGTTGCAGCCTGTGACGTACAGTAAGCCCTGCGTTGTCCGCACGGTTGGGCATGACTCTCCCGACCACGTAACATCTTCCCAGGTGATTGGGACAGTTTTAATGCTACTGGCCAGAACAAGGCCACGCACTTCGGTGATCTTCTGCCGTGGAGCAATGATGAGTTGATCACGCACGACGAGGTAGGACAAGCGCTCTGTACCGCGCACACTTGTTCGTACCCCGCCACGATCGGTTGAGTCCGGTATGAAGATTGTTGCATCATGAACCATCGTGGCGCGAAGCTCGCTGATGCGCAGCGGCAAACGCCACGTCGGTACATCGATATAGATCGGAATACCAAGATCCTCAGCTCCTGCCTCCGCTGTGACACTTCCTGCTGAGAGAACGATCGGCGTTGTATCACGAACGGTGATGGCCACACTGGCACGTTGATCGCAATTGCGTGCATCGTAACCAGTGACTGTATACGTAGTCGTCACGGTAGGTTGCGCGACTGGACGTGCGCTCTGCGGATCACTCAGACCCGTCGTAGGTGTCCACTCATACCGTGCGGCACCACCAGCCGTGAGCTGCACACTCTCACCGACACATAACGCTGTGTCTGTCGATACGCTCACATCAAACGTTGAGACGACAACCGTCATGGTGTCGAGAGTCTCACATGCTCCCGACAATCCCCGTACTACGTAGGTGGTCGTGATTGAGGGCGATGCGCGAGGAGCAATCACACGTGGATCACTCAGTCCATCCGAAGGCGTCCATTCGATGCGTTCAGCGCTTCCCGTTGCCTGCAATACGGTTGCTTGGCCACTACACACAAAGAGGTCCGGACCGGCCTCAAGTGATGGAGGATCCACCACCACCACGCGTACCGTATCCTCAGAATGACATCCTCCCGGAGTGGTTGCACGAACGATGTACGCCCGCGTCTCTGTTGGCGATACCGTTACCACGGATCCCGTGTCGCGATCCAGATCAATCGATGGTGTCCATTGAAGTATACCTGATGTTGCCTGTGCTATGATCACGGCCGACTCACCACGGCAGACGGTAATCGTGGAGGGAGCAACTACACTTGGCACTGGCAGAGGTGTAAGAAGTACAGAGTCGACATCTTCGCAATCGCCGCTTATGGCAGTTACATAGATGGGCTGCTGTGACGTTCCAAGAACAACACGTACCGAATTCCCATCGACAGCGACGATTCCATCACCGCGCCATTGATGTGTTACACCGACTGATGCTACAAGAGTGATTGTATCGAGTGGGCATGAAGTGGTCGGGCCCATGATGTCAACATTAAAGTCATCGACAACAGTGACCACAACGGTGTCGCGTACTTGGCAGTCACCCGTGATCATCGTTGCGATATAGCGCGTTGTGCTTGATGGACGAGCCGTTGGGTTGAGAGATGCTGCGTCTGACAATCCCGTTGTTGGCGTCCATGATACACGCTCTGCGCCACGCGTGCGCAGCGATACGGATGTGCCGCGGCAGATGGTCGCCTCGCCCTCGGCAACCATATCGGTAACGCGCACGAGCACTGTTGCTGTGTCCCTGCATCCTTCCGTTGTTGTACCAACAACAACAAAGCGCGTTGTGCTGCTTACACGTGCTATGGGGTCGGGACGCGTATGGTCGTCCAGGGCAGATGCTGGCGACCAGTCATATGATGTTGCACCAGAAACACGCAGGCGCACTGGCTCGAAGGCGCATTGCTCACCAACAGAATCCACAACGAGATTCGGATTCGGCAAAATCGTAATCGAACTGTATGCCGTATCAGCGCCGTATCCATTTGCGACGATCAATCGGAGTGCGTGTGTACCAGGTATAGCGAAGCACACCACAGGGTTCTGCGTTGTGCTGCTCGATGGCGTCCCGTTGATAATGCCCCACTGCCATGTTGCAATTGTTCCCGTGCTCTGATCGCGCACTGTAACACACGAACCAGCACATACGCTATCGGTTAGTGCGAACGCAGCGCGAGGCAGACTGCAGGCAGTTTGACGCGTTGCCTGATCGATCAGGAGTGTTCCTGGGATATTGGGCAGACCAAACTGACATGTCCCAGTGAGTCGCACGATCGAATCTCGGAACCGCGCACGACCAGAATCCTCATTCGGCTGTTCAATAGCGGCAAGCCAAGACTGTCCGGGACGTCCGATGTAGATAACACCATTCGGAGCAAGCTGCATTGGAACGTGCTTGTAGACATCAGCAAGTTCTGCAATCTTGACTCTCGATCGTATCACAAGCTGAGGATCACGAGGCGTAATGTCGAACTGGACTATCTGCGTTTGTGCCAGCTCTGAAACATTGGCAACACTCACATACACACGTTCGCTGTTCGGCGAGAATGCAGCACCGTAGTGCATCCCGTAGGCATCGCTAGGGAACAATAGCGTGCGATAGGCTACCTTCCCTGTTTCTCCATCGACGTCATAGAGAAGTGATCGACCTGTGAGTGACGTATACACCAAATGCTGTCCATTCGGGGAAACATGCATCTGACCTTCACCGCGAATCGACGTCGATGGGTAGCCAGCATCCGATATCACAGGAGATGTAGACAATCCGAGCCGCGTCAAGTGGAGACTAAATAAGTGCCGCGTGCCGCGACTCCGCGTGATGATCCACCAACCATCACCTTGGCAGTCTGCTGTTGCTGTGATGTGCTCGGTGATATCGCTCAGGAGAAGATCATTCTTCTTGATAACATCGCCGAATCCTGCATCGCTTCGCATGTCAATGATGCTGTAGTATAAGCACAGACATCGGTCACCAAGATTCGTTGAAGAGATGGCTGCTGGATTGAAGATGTAGTAGACTGATGGACGGCCCGGTGCAGGAATGATAATCGCACTCTGCGCAGTTGTTCGGTCGCCGAACAACTGCGTACCGTTTGGCATTACCTCATGCAAACGATTCCAGACCGTCACGCCGTCGGTGTAGAAGAGTAAATCACCTGTCGTTGGATCCGACATCGTTGCACATCCTTCAGATGTCGACATCTGTCCGTCGGCTAGCACATTGACTTGTCCATCGCGAAATGCAATTCCCGCTCGCTGTCCGAAGTACCAGTTCGTAGAGCTGAGTGTCTGTGCGAAACCGTCTGTTGTTGCGAATGTGCAAAGGATGAGGAGTGCCGCACGTACCCATTGCGGCCAAGTGTTTGGTCGCCTCACAACGGGGCGGTGTGGTTGCTGGTGAAGCATGGAGGGAGCGCCCTCAATTTAGTCACAGATCGGCCCCGACGCGCCCTTCGTGTTATCAGATTTTAACCCCTGTACGGCACCGGGGAGTGGTAATTTCGTCCCATGCAGAAAACCATTCTCGTGGTTGACGACGAACAGGACATTGTCGATCTCATTTCGTACAACCTCAGCAAGGAGGGGTACGAGGTGGCGAAGGCGAGCAATGGTACAGATGCCGTCGTGCTAGCGCAGCGGCTTCGTCCCGACCTGGTAATCCTCGACATCATGATGCCGGGTCTTGACGGGTTCGAGGTGTGCCGAACCTTGCGACAAGATCCATCGCTTCAGACGATGGCGATTGTCTTCCTTACGGCAAAGGCTGGCGAGATCGACCAGATCCTCGGTCTTGAGCTGGGTGCAGACGATTACATACAAAAGCCAATCTCGCCACGTGTGCTCCTGGCACGCGTCAAGACAATCTTTCGCCGGGGCTCCGATCGCGTTCGTACAGAAACGGTTGCAGCACCGGAATTGCTCCGTATCGGCTCGATTGAGGTAAACCGTCAGAATTACACCGTGAAAATCGACGGCAAAGAGACCTTCTTCCCCAAGAAAGAATTCGAGCTCTTGGCCTTCCTTGCGTCGAACCGCGGAAAGGTGTTCTCCCGCGAAGCGCTCTTGCGCCGCATTTGGGGCGAGAGTGTCTACGTGATCGACCGTACTGTTGATGTGCACGTAAGTAAGGTGCGCGAGAAGCTCGGCAAGCATGGCGCCCGCATCGAAACCGTAAAGGGTGTCGGATACCGCTTCTCGGAAAACGGCTAGGTATCTTGCGCCATGGCGCTCCCATTTCATCGGTCGCAGGTTCGCGACATGATTACACGGCACACAACATTTGTTGTGAGCGTGTGCGTGGTGGTTGTCGCAGCCGGTGCCCTTACTGATACGCTAGGCTTAGCGCTTGTCGCAGCCGTTGTTGTTTCGGTCATTGGATTGATTGCGATTCGTCGTCGCGTAGCGAGTGCGTTGATTGAGCCCCTTGCACATATCACATCGGTAACGCAGGCAATCGCCGAAGGTGCGGTCTCTGGTCGGATTGAACTATCTCGTGATGCATCATCGGATGCTGCTATTGTTGCTGACGCAATCAATAAGCTTGCAGCACGAGCTGCGCATGATATTGACGACCTGCGCCGACTCGAGCGCGTTCGATCGGAGTTTATCGCGAATGTTTCTCACGAACTCCGCACACCGATCTTCAGCGTACAGGGTTACCTCGAAACATTACTTGACGGTGCGGCTGACGATCCGGCTGTATCACAGCAGTTTCTCGAGAAGGCCTATAACAATGCTTTGCGACTAAATGTGTTGCTCAATGACTTGATCGATATCTCTCGCATCGAGAGCGGTGAGCTGAAGTTTTCATTCCGGTCGTTTGACATCACAGACCTCATTCGCGATCTCATTCACGAGTTACACATCCGGGCCGAACAGCAGCAGGTTGAGCTCCACACCAGCATACCAGACGAAGCCTATGTGTATGGCGATCGAGAGCGCATCTCGCAGGTGCTGGTGAACCTTGTTGAAAATGCGATCAAGTACAACGTTGCAAACGGTCGCGTGGACATCGCACTGACGCAACAGGGCGATCGCTGGAATATTGCGGTCCGTGATAGCGGCATTGGTATTCCTGAGGAACATCTCCCGCGCATCTTCGAGCGATTCTACCGTGTCGATAAGGATCGCTCCCGCGCCGTAGGTGGCACTGGACTTGGCCTGGCAATCGTGAAGCACATCCTTGAGGCGCACCGATCGACAGTGAACGTCACAAGTACACCGAACGTCGGAACCTCTATCTCGTTCTCACTGGCCGAAGGTTAACGTACGACGCTGATCGCAGACCGCATCTGTATTGTGCCAGATTGTATGATCACGTTGTACATGCCTGCAGCAACTGCACGCAAATCCATGCGCACGGTGCGGCCTGCCTGTGTCCACGATAACGGCATGTGCTCGCCATTGGCACTTACACAACGTACATCGGTCACACTGTGGTCGGTATGCATTGTGAGTGTTGCCTGACTGCCAGCAGGATTTGGCCAGACATCAATGATATGCGCGTGTTCGTCTGCAACGCTCGATATCACGTCGAATCGCACATCATCCATATAGAAGCCATCCGACTGACGTGATGCATTGCTACGGAAGCGCAGGCGCAAATGAAGCGTGTCGGTTGCAATGTCAGCTGGGATACGAACACTCCATGTGCGCCAGATGTCGTCGCCCTTGGTTGTATCGTTCCAACGGGCATCGCGCGACGCATTCCACCAATCGAGCACTGTGTATTGTCCGCGCAGACCGTTTCCTGATACCTCAAGGAACATGGTGTCGGTTGCATCAATGAATGCAGCAACGTACATATTCATCGTGAGTGCGGTCTCGGTAGGAAGCTGCCCGATGTAGGCAGGATACAGATTGCAGGTGTCGCGACGGCTACCAGCATATTGTCCGGCTGGTGCATACGCAAACGATGCCGGTGCGCTGCGCGCTACATTCGTTGTGCGACCCCACGGACCCGACGCAACAAGGTAGCGTGGATCACGAGCATAGGTTTCGACGTAGCTCTGATTCCACAACGCACCCGTGTATGTCCACAACGTATCACTCGTTGGGCTCACATTATCTGCTGCATCAACAACAGAACACCACACCGGGTACCAACCACGTTCGTTCATTGAAATGCGTGCCTCAACACTACGTCCGGTGTCGGCTGGTGCTACGGTAAGGGGCTCGCGCGTCCCCGCAGCAACGAGATTCAGCGTTCGCATATTTACCAGCGCGGTCACGCTATCGAGGCGACGTGTTGGAAGCGTCACGCGCGCAGTGATTGACGTATCGCCACTGCCAAGCACCGAGCGAAGTATTGGTGCGGCAGGCTGGCGTGAGCCTCCAGCAAATGCAGCTGCCTCGCGTTGTGCGGCGGCACGACCGTTGGCAATCACGTCGAGGGTGTACGTGTAGCGACGGTATTCGACGAGGCCTGTGTCGGTTAGTGCGGTGTCGGCTGGCGTTAACAGCGCAATCTGCTTGCCATCGCGCGCAAGCTTGATCTGCGTGCCCTCCGGCAAGGGCTGTCCGAAGCTCAGCTGTGTAACGCGATCCCATGAAAGCTCAATCGTTGTCGGACGCTGCGGTACCGTCCGTGCCACAAAGCGCTGTGGCGCTGCCGGAGCACGTGTGTCAACACGCGCCGTGTACACGTCGTTGTCTGCGGAATTAGTAAATGTGTTGCGCATATCAACCCACGATGGAAAGATGATGCCATCGCGCATATCGCAGCCTGAGTAATCGCCTGCGAACGTGTTGCCATCGAATGGGTTGCGACGCAGATCGTTGATGCCATCGCCGACGCGACGATCGATCCATGTCGTGCCGCCGTCGGTTGACCAGCTAACGTACGTGTGGACGAGGATGTTGTTTGGATCCTCACGACTATCGCTGTACATGATGGCCACATCACCATTTGTTGGGTCGAGCGTGATCCACGACCAGAACTGATCGTTGGTTGTATCGCTATGAGCGATGACAGGCATAGACCACGTTGCGCCATTGTCGGTAGAGCGTGAGAAGTAGACGTTAGGATACGGATTGTCGGCAGCCCACGTGAGATACATCCATCCATTACGCTGACCTCCGGTGTTATCGATTGCAAGCGTTGGATAGCACTCAGCACGCACTGCACCCTTCACGCGTGAATTGGACTGTCCGGCAACGACGCTCTTCACACCGAATGGGTTGTACGTGTGGATGACACGTGGCGCAGTCCATGTCGCTCCGCCGTCTGTAGAGCGCGCATAGCGGAGCGAGCTCTCCGTACCGCTGTTCCATACCACATGTACCGAGCCGTCGGGTCCGGTGCGTGCAAGAGGAAAGCTTTGTCCGAAGGTTGTTGCTTCTGATGTTCCAGGGAAGCGATCGCTCACCGCAACGGGTGTCGACCACGTTGCACCTTCATCGGTACTCTTCGAAATCACAATAGTCGTTGATGAGTCACGATTGATGACGCGCTTCCACGGGATATAGAGATGTCCGCGGTTCGGACTCGATGCAGCGGTATCTGCATGCACGTAGTACTTATCTTCAAATGCCGAATCCGCAGTCTGCTGTCCTGTATGAATGATCACAGCCGTGTGGCGCATCGACCACGTAGCGCCACCATCTGTGGTAGAGCTCACAAACACACCGTTCTCGCCGAACTGCGCATTGCCCTGACGGTTGAATCCACCGTAGCAGAGATATCCCGTTCCACGATGGTCATAGCACACAGATGGGTCGTTGCTTGATCGCCATCCCGGACGTGCCGTGCCGAGAGTGATGTTCTTCCACGTGCGACCAGAGTCGTTTGAATAGTATGCCCACGTCGAAGAGTTACCACGATAGTCCACTGCACTGCCGATCATGTTGGCAGGATTCAATGGATTGATCGCGATCGAAGATTCATTCTGCGCCGGAAGCTGATCTGCTTCCTGTGCAATCATGTTCACGTTGAGGAAGCTCGACGGAAGCACTGACTCCTGTACGACAGGTACCATGAGCGTCGGCTCGCCATACTTCTTCATCATGCGCGGCGTCGGGTGGGCGCGCTCCATGTGGCGTTCGTGCGGGTTGGTAGACTGTGCCGATGCGCAGTGCATACCAACGCATAGGGCGATGATGCTGAGAAGTGTCTTCATACGATGCATGGTTGTCGAGTTAGAGGTCGAGGTCGGCACGTAAGCCCGGCAGACCATGTGCTGTGATGAGATTGCGAAGAAGTGTTTCGTAGCGTCCAACGCTTGGATCGTTCTGCGAACGCATGTGAAGAACGATGTTGCCAACTGTCATAATACGCGATTGGGCTGGGAGACCCTCGGCAAGTCGTGCTGCATCGCGCAGTTGCTGAAGTGCCGTTGCATAGTCTCCTCGAGCGTGGGAGAGGATGCCCTCCACATTGCGAATCAGGCAAACATCAACAAGCTGTACGTCAGGAAGAGATGCAACAGTATTGAGGACTCCCTGTGCGTCATCGAGTCGACCAAGATCAATGTCGGCACGTGCAATCAGACACGAGAGTACGACACGTTCGTGACGCGACAATCCAATCATCGATTCAAGCCCATCAGCTGCCGTGGTACGCGCTTGTGCGCTGCGTCCCTGAATTAATGCGTTGGTGCACGTTCGGACGACATGATCGAACGTCTGCGCTGTACCTTCACCAACGGCTGTGCTTGAAGAATCATCGATATCAATACCACCACGGATCGTTGGCATCATCGTGGTGTTGATGTACGATGCAAGCTCGGGAGTACCAGAACTACCGGCATGTTCAGCAACAACGCCGAGCATGCGTTCGACCATCTGTGTGTCTTCAGCTTCGACACTATGTGCTGCGATGTCTACCGCGAGCTGGGCACGTAGTTCTTCGTGTGGAGTAGCAGCATACTCGCGTTGTAGAATCTGTGCAATGCGTTGATGAATGTCCTTACGCTCTTCATACTCCGGACGATGCACAAAGTACGTGTAGGGGAATCCATCGGTGAATTCGTATGTGGTGCTCTTGACACCATAATGTGTGCGAACGCCCACGCTTCGAATCACGCCTGTTGTTCGTTCGATGCGCCGCAACATTCGGATCATCGACAGTACATCGGTGTTATGAAGTGCGGCCTGCATAAATGCCGTAAACTCACGTCCTTCAGCTGCGCATAGTGAAAGCACAATCGCATCATCCTCGCTGATATCGCTCACCAGTATATCAGCAGATGGATGATCACTTCCACGAAGCTTGATGCTATCGAACACCGATGCGTCAATCGTTCCATCACTCGTAACGTGTCCTGCAGCTTCGAGGAACCGTGCGTACTCGACAACGATACCTGGGTTGCCCCCTGACCGTTGAGCTACTGCGTCGATGATAGCTTCGGGGATGGATGCAGTTGGCAATGCATCGTGCATGATCGACGCAACGGCATCACGAGAAACTGCCGGGAGATCCTGCATCGCGCCACGCACAACGTCGTTGCGCATCAGTGTTTCGAGCGGAAGGTTCGACTGCTGCGAGATCTCGCGCTCGACGGTCCAGACAATCAACAGGGGTATCTGGTCGAGTTCTTGAACCAGCGTCGACAGGACCTCAACGCTTTGCGGATCCGACCAATGTCCGTCATCGACCAACAAGATGAAGGGTGTCTTCTCTGCGATTGCACGAAGTGTCGATACACACTCTTGTACTGCGTTAGTCTTTTTTTCGTGCAGCACCGCTGTTTCGCGTTTGTACTCGCGCACATCTTGCGAAATCGCTTTTGCAGCGTAGAACAAATCGCCGGCAATTGGCAGTGACGAGAGCAAGCTCATACCAACGTTGAGCGCGAGTCGCTTTCGAGCCTGCTGGCTTGACTGCACAAAGAATCTGTCGATTGCTAGACCAAATGGCTGAAGGGGGCGAATCGCAGTGGTGTTGAGTGTGCCGATCGGAGGGCGACAGTCGACGCGGATTACGGTTGCCGAATTGCGATACGTTTCTTCGAGCCACGACAGCGTAGCAGACTTCCCCCGTCCGGGCTCGGCCGCAACGATTACGAGTCCGCCCTTGCCACCGCACCACGCATCAACATGTTGCGCAAGTGTTTGGCAGATCTGCTCGCGTCCATAGAGTGCAGTGCTCACGAGCGATCTCCATCAGCTGTCGAGGATCGCTGTACGCCAAGGAAGGCACGCAGAAGGTGCTCGGTGTCGGAATCTAACTGCGCTGTATGCGCTATGGTATCGCGACCATGTTCGGGCAGCTCTTCATCTGTTCGACCGTACATGAGCACCACGGCATAGGTGACGAGCAGCATGAACTCCAGACCAAGCGCGCCCAGAACAACAGACGGATCGGTTGCAGGCAAGAACTTGAGTCCGCGAATACCAATTACAATGATCAGCACAGCTGCACCCATGTACACCAGACCCAGGATGACATTACTATAGCGATTTGTGAAGTACTCACGCATATAGAATTTCACTGCATCGTGTGTGCGCCACACACGGAGGAATCCTGATGCATCGCGCCACCGAATAGCATTGCGGAGCAGCACGAGTTGTGAAAAGGGTAGTACGAACCGATCAGCTAGGTCATGAAGTGAGCGCAGGTTCGCACTGACAATCTCACGAGAGAGCGCGCTGATTTCCTGCTGCGTGTGTTCTCCGAACTGCGCCATCGCTAAACGGTCCAGCGCTGTGAGAATCTCGCGCTCAAGTTTTTGTCGCACCAATCCTGCGGCTCCGCCAATCACAGTAGTAAGCAGTGCGGCCAGGACAATCCCGCCAACAACGATCAGCGGTGCAAAGGCAATCATGGGCGAGAAAACGTACTCGGCATGTCGCAGCCTTGGTACGCCCTGCGCATCGAGTTGCACGGATGCTCCCGGACGATCACGATCGCCTGGATCGACCAGTGCCCATCGTGTAAATGGACGTGTGGTCACAACCTCATCTTCGCGGTTTTCGGAAATGCGGTAGTGCACTGCAGATCCGTCACGAAGCACTTCGCTGCGAAGAAAGGTCGTGAAGAACGACTCAACGGTGGGCACTGCCACCATCGTGAACAGTCCGATTGCACACACCACAGAGAGCAGGCCGAACACGATCATCTGCGCAGATGTGTGTTCGGAGAGCTCGACAACTTTTGAACGAGTAGTAGCCATGGGGGAAAATACAGAAAGCCCCGCACCAACGAGACGTTGATGCGGGGCTGTGAAGGAGCTATCTGTACGTCTTACTTCTCGTCAACGATCGTATAATCAGCGTCCTCAACCTTGTTGCCGTCGGCTTCGCCTGTGGCGGCGCCATCCGCTGGCTGTTCTCCGTCCGTCGGAGCGGCTTGGGATGCCTGCTCATACATCTTTGTAGAGGCTTCACTCCAGATCTGATTCAATGCGTCCGTTGCCGGACGGATATCGGATGGGTTGTTCTTCGCAGCGTCAACCAATCGATCCTTTGCCTTGGTGATTCTCTCCTTCGTGTCAGCGTCGAGTTTCTCGTCGTACTCCTTAAGCTGCTTTTCTGTGCTATAGATCAGTTGATCAGCTTGATTGCGGAGTTCGATTTCCTCCTTGCGCTTTTTGTCTTCGGTAGCGTGGTCTTGTGCATCGCGCTTCATCTTCTCAACTTCATTCTTGTCCAGACCGCTCGAGCCCGTGATGCGAATGTTCTGTTCCTTGTTCGTTGCCTTGTCCTTCGCTGCGACGCTCAGGATACCGTTGGCATCGATGTCGAACGTTACTTCTACCTGTGGCACGCCGCGAGGTGCCGGTGGAATTCCATCGAGGTGGAACTTACCGAGCGTCTTGTTGTCGGCTGCCATCGAGCGCTCACCCTGAAGGATGTGAATTTCTACCGATGGCTGACTGTCGGACGCTGTTGAAAAGGTCTCAGTCTTGCGGTGCGGAATGGTCGTGTTCGACGTGATCATCGGTGTCATCACACCACCCATCGTCTCGATACCGAGCGACAGTGGTGTTACGTCGAGCAGAAGCACATCTTTCACGTCACCCGAAAGGACGCCCCCTTGAATTGCAGCGCCAACCGCTACAACCTCATCAGGGTTAACACCCTTTGATGGCTCTTTGCCGAAGAAGTTCTTTACAAGCTCCTGGATCTTCGGGATGCGTGTTGAGCCCCCTACGAGGATCACTTCATCGATTTGTGATGGCGACATCTTGGCATCGCGCAGTGCGCCTTCGCATGGCTTGAGCGAGCGATCAAACAGGTCTGTGCAGAGTTGCTCGAACTTCGCACGTGTGATGTTCACGTTGAGGTGCTTTGGTCCGTCGGCTGTTGCCGTGATGAATGGAAGATTCACATCTGTCTGCAGCATCTGCGAGAGTTCGATCTTCGCCTTCTCAGCGGCTTCGCGCAAGCGTTGGAGTGCCATCGGATCCTTGCGCAGGTCGATGCTCTCTTGCTTGTTGAACTCATCGGCAAGGAAGTCGATCAGACGCTGGTCGAAGTTATCGCCACCAAGGTGTGTGTCACCATTAGTGGACTTCACTTCAAACACACCATCGCCGATTTCGAGAATCGAGATATCGAATGTACCACCACCAAGGTCGTACACAGCGACTGTCTGATTCATGCCCTTCTTGTCCAGACCATACGCCAGCGCAGCAGCTGTTGGCTCGTTGATGATGCGTCGCACCGTCAACCCTGCAATCTCACCCGCGTCCTTTGTTGCCTGACGTTGAGCGTCGTTGAAGTAGGCTGGTACTGTGATAACAGCTTCGGTGATCTTCTCGCCGAGGTAATCTTCAGCAGTCTGCTTCATCTTCTGGAGCGTCATTGCCGAGATTTCAGGGGGCGAGTACAGGCGTCCGTCGATGTCGACGCGCGCTGTGTCGTTCTCACCTGCTACGATGGTATACGGTACGTTCTTGGCTTCGTCGGACACTTCCGACATCTGGCGTCCCATGAAGCGCTTGATCGAGTAGATCGTGTTCTTCGGATTTGTCACCGACTGGCGCTTTGCGGCTTGACCCACAAGACGCTCGCCACTCTTTGTGAACGCAACGATCGATGGTGTTGTGCGCATGCCTTCGGCATTGGCAATCACCACCGGCGTTGTTCCTTCCATGACCGACACGCACGAGTTCGTGGTGCCAAGGTCAATTCCAATGATTTTACCCATGAGGGTCTTCCTGTATAATGTGATGATTCTTCGTTGGTGTCGAGAAAACGCCTAGGAAAAGCGTGCCAAATGGGATTTTTGAGGTAGCGACTGCCAAAATGACAGGTTGACGGGGCGCAATCTGTCATTTTACGTTCCTTCACTGTGGAACTGACATGATATCTTTCATAACACACGACGAAACAATGGGAAAGAATCCGATGATCACACGCATGTTGAAGGGGGCAGTCATCACTGCCATGATGGCTCTGGTGCTGGGCGCGGGCTGTTCGGACACCGACAAGACCGCCGAAAAGGTCGAGCCCCCTCGCACACCGTTTGCCATCATCGTGCGTTCAGCGGAATCGAATGGACCAATTGCCGGACTCCAGGCGGTGGTGGTTGATGATTCGACGCGTCAGGCTGATACTGTTGTGACGAATGCCAACGGCGAGGCCATTTCGCAGGTTGTTCGCGGACATAGCGTGCGCGCATTGTTGATGGGTGTGATGCTTCGCAGCGACACAACAACAGCCTTCCGTGTTCCAACGGATGGTCCGATGCAATCCGTTACTGTGACGATGTCGGCGAAGGATGTTGCTGAAGCGCAGGATCGCATGCAGCGCCAGCAGGCGTACGAGCGGATGTATCGCATGGCGAATGGCTCAATGGTGTTCAAAACCATTGCAGCGTCGGCACGTTCTTCAGCTACAGCTTCCCCAGTCGTCGATGAACCTGTGCTGTTCACCAACCCTGCAACGGGTGCGTCGGCAACGCTACGGTCGGATGCAGAAGGGTTTCTCTTCCTGCGTGGCTCAACGATT
>CAMCXP010000031.1 GCA_945883395.1 Melioribacter roseus P3M-2 | reverse complement strand
GTCACAAGGGTATTCGTTGATCCCGGCATAGGTTTCGGAAAGACGCGCGATCACAATCTCGAGCTACTGCGAAATCTCGATGCATTTGCATCACTTGCAGACGGAGTTGTGCTCGGTGTATCGCGCAAGAGATTCATCGGCGACATCACAGGTGTGCAATCACCGGATGATCGCGATGTAGCTACGGCATTTGTCCACGCATTGTTGTGGAACGCACCAGTGTCGATGATACGCGTACATAACATTACGTTACACGCACAGTTACGCACTCTCGCTGTCGCAATGCAGTCATGAAACTGTCGTAAATTTGTGAAGAAAGTAGTAGCAAGCATGACACGCTACTGCGTTTCTCACTCGACAATAGTGACGATCTACCGACAGACTGAGGGGAATGAAGACACCTATCGCGTTCGTTTTGTGCGTGTGCTTGACGAGCACACTTGCAGTCAGTAAGAATACTGACTCAATTCCACCACTCCGCAAGATCACTATCGTAGCATCCAATAATCACTTACTCGGCGAGCGATACAAGACATTGATGCTGCCACCGGACTGCAACGTTCAGTACTTCAAGCAGATGCGAGATATTGTCCGCAAGGACATCGACGTTTCGCGACTTGCTGAATTCGATGTAATGAAGGCGCTCACCAAGTGGGTGAGCACGTTGTGGAATCACGACGGCCGTTACGTGCCGCCGATGTCTGTATCTGCGATAGACATGCTAGCAAACGTCAAGCGTGGAATGCGGTACAACTGTGAAGGGTATGCACGTGTGCTGTTCGATGCACTCAGTGGGCACGGGTACGTTGCGCGCATGGTCTTTCTGCGGAAGAAGGATTCCGAGTACGCAGGGATAGGTGCTGCTCACGTTGCGGTGTCTGCGTGGTCGAATGAGCACCGCAAATGGATCTATCTCGATCCACAATTTGGCGGATACCTGATGAAGTCTGGCGTTCCGCAGTCGTTTATGGAAATGGCACACGGTGTTGCGCAGCGCGACACCTGCGAATTCGTCGTGATGTCGGGAGGAAACGAGCAGTTCCGCAGCTTTGTGCCGACGTTTGATGGTTTCGTTAGCTCATTGATGAAGATTGGAGACTCGTTTCGCTTCGTCTCCATGCCGATAGACTCAATGGCTACGCAGTACCTCTCGTTTCAGGGCATGCCAGCAGACGGTACGGTCTTTACCAATAATCCGAACCACCTCTACATGCAGGTGAACGAAATTTCCTTGACCTTCTATTCGAAGAGTAAGGTGAACTTTGATTCGATCATGGCGAAGTATCAGATTGATGATGCCAACGAGTATCTACGGTACATGCCGCTGTTCGCACTCGGACCAAAGTTTGACGTCAGGCTCGACAATAACATGCCGTGGTTTTCGCACTACGAATACGCTGTCAATGATCAGGCTTGGACACGGGTGAAGGGTGCGATGTTGCCATTCGTAGTTCAGCCTGGGCGCAATGATCTGCGCGTGCGTGCCGTGAATTCACGAGGCGTGCCGGGTCCGGTAACGAGCATGCTCCTCTCCTATGAGTGAGCGATTAAGAATCGCACGTCTACTTCGTCCGGAAGGCTGCGACGTCGATCTCGTATTTGCGAATCTTGTTGTGAAGGGTCTCACGGCTAACATCAAGGATAGCCGCTGCCTTCGAGACATTGCCCTTCGTACGCTCAAGCGTCTTCTCGATCTTCATCTTATCAACCATCGCCAAATCGTCCTTCAACGAGCGATCTTCATCGAGGTCGATGTCGCCTGATGACTTCGTTGGTTGATCGACTGCTAGCTGCTGAGTTTGGTAGGCTGGCTGAGCCACAACGATACGTGAACTCGTCTGTGACGCCGACCGATGAAGATTGCGGTGAACGTCCGCTACTTCGAGTTCATCGGATGACATCGTCTGGAGCGCAACACGCAGAATACTCGACAGCTCACGCACATTACCGGGCCATGGATATTGCTGCAAGTATTCGATTGCAGCGCTTGATACCGTCTTACGATCACCCATCTCCTTGTTGTGCTTGGCGATATAGTGTTCAACGATTACTGGGATGTCTTCCATACGTTCACGCAACGCCGGGATGTATACTTCGCATTCCCGTAGACGATGGTAGAGCTGTTCGCGGAATCTACCTTCGGCCATCGATGCGATAAGATCGCGGTCGGTCGCGCTAACGAAGCGAATGTCTACGTCATCGGTCTCAACCGAGCCAATACGGCGGACTGCTTTTTGTTCCATTGGGAGCAAGAGATTCGCTTGCAGATCGAGAGGCATGTCGCCGATCTCATCCATGAAGAGCGACCCCTTGTTTGCTTGGTGGAATAATCCCTTGCGCGTTTCCATTGCGCCAGAGAAAGCCCCCTTCATGTGACCGAACAATTCGCTTTGGAAGAGGTCGCGTGGGATATTAGGAATGTCGACGGTGATGAACGGGTACTTTGCTCGTCGGCTTACGTTATGCAACGCATGCGCAACAAGCTTCTTCCCTGTACCCGTTTCGCCGGTTATCAGCACGTTGAGGTCGGTACGACCATAGCGCATTACTTTGTCGGCGACATCCATCATCGCTGCGCTTTTCCCAATGATTCCTTGGGATTCCATCACGCGTCGGAGTTCTTCATTCGACGAATCCGTCTTGACGCGTTCCATCGCGCTATGGAGAACACCGACGAGACGCTCATTTGTTAACGATGACTTATCGATGAAGTTGAGAGCACCAAGCTTCGTTGCCTTGACGGCTGTCTCGATTGTACCCTTACCGGAGATCATAATCACCGGAATTGATGGGTACTCGCGGATGGAACGTCCAAGGACGTCAATACCAGTCATTGACGACTCGCTTCCAAACTCAATGTCGAGAAGCATCAGCCCAACATCGCGGTAATGCTCCTCCAGAAAGGCAAGCGCATGCTCTGGACTGTTACGGACTTCCGCATTGAACCCCTCGCCACGTGCCACATCAGCGATGGTTGCAGAGAAATCACGGTTGTCATCAACGATGAGGATTTTCATATCTGGGGTCAGTCCTGCGTCACCAGCAGCATCAGTTCATCGTAGAGCTCGCGCATATCGCGACTCTGAAATGTCTGAAGGTCGGGATTCCATACGGCACGTAAATATACGTCGGTTCGCGTGTTGCGGTAGTCAATGAATCGCTGTTTACGAGCACCTGTGTTCAAGGCTTGAATCTTCAAGAAAGCGCTCATGGTGGTTTTGGCCGAAGCACAATACGTAGGTTCATCCACAACAAGCTGGAACTTGCCATCGGTCCGGACAGCTGGAGGGCCATCGTAGCGGAAAATCTCACCCTTGGTGTTCATCGAGTACTGTTCGAGCATGTTCGTTGAATCATCCTGTGTACCCCAGCGAATCATGAGCTCGGCTTGATTTGCTGCAACACAGGCATAGGGCTCCGTTGGACGTGGAGTACCGCATCCAACAGCAATCACAACGATTGCACTAATTACGACAGGAACGAGGCGAGTCGCTGCGAACATCGTTCAGCTCCAATCAACTGTAGTGTACGATACAAATCAGCACCGACATCGCGATGCGAAAGCACAAGACGCAGTGGCTTCATCATTGCGCCTATCTTGATACCTGCTTGTTCCGCCGATGCCTGTGCATGTGCCTTGAAGGTTGCTTCATCGGTAAGTGTGGCCGCGCTAAATCCGGCGTGAAACGCACGAAGTGCAGCGAGAACAGATTCATTGCCTGTGATAGTCGCTATCTGATCGCTGGTGAGCTCACACAATGTGTCGCCAAAGAGGTAGTCTCCGAACTCAGCGATATCCTTGAGGAATGTCACACGCTCACGGAGCAACGTGATGACATCGGCCACAAATGATGGTTCGATGTACACAAAGCCACGCTGTTCGAGCGTTGGCATGAGGGCAGTTGCAAGCTCGTGTGGATCGCGCGACTTCAAGTACTCGCCATTCATCCACTCGAGCTTCTTGTAGTCGAAGACCGCACCGGCCTTATTGACGCGCTCGAGCGAGAAGGCTGCGATCAGATCTTCCATCGAGAACTTCTCGTTGTCGCCGCCTGGATGCCAGCCGCAGAGCGCAACGAAGTTCACCAGTGCATCTGGGAAATACCCCTTCGCTGCAAAGTCACGCACCATGACGTCGCCATGGCGCTTGCTCATCTTGGAGCGATCGGGATTCAGCAACAGGGGAACGTGCGCAAAGGTTGGTGCGTTCCAACCAAACGCCTCGTACAGCAACACGTGCTTTGGTGTTGACGGCAACCACTCCTCAGCACGAATCACGTGCGTGATTTCCATCAAGTGGTCATCAACAACATTCGCCAAGTGGTACGTTGGGAATCCATCGCTCTTCAAGAGAATCTGATCATCGATCTCGCGACCATTCACGACCACGTCACCGCGAATCTCATCATGGAACCGCACATCGGTGGTCAGAGGCACCTTCAAGCGAATGACGTGTGCCGCACCGTCAGCGAGTAGTCGAGCAGTTTCTTGCTCTCCGAGCGTGTATTGGTTGCGCATACTCGAACGGTCGTACTTCGGCGCGATGCCAGCTGCTTGCTGACGCTGACGCATGGCGTCGAGCTCTTCCGATGTGTCGAAGGCATAGTATGCTGTGCCGTTGTCGACCAGCTGCATGCCGTAGGTACGATAGAGGTCGAAACGCTCACTCTGGGTGTACGGACCATAATTACCGCCTACGTGGGGGCCTTCATCGAAGACAACACCGGCCCATGCAAGCGACGAGATTTGCTCTTCGATTGCGCCGTCAACAAGACGTGTACGGTCGGTATCCTCAATGCGCAGAATACACGTGCCGCCGTGATGCTTCGCAAACAAGTAGTTGTACAACGCCGTGCGTAAGCTTCCGATATGCAGGAAGCCCGTCGGTGAGGGGGCAAATCGGACGCGAACACTCATAGGGAGATCTCCACTTCGGCAAATGTCTTTTCCGTTTCAAACACGCGCAAGCGCACGTTGTCGATGCGATGCCCTGCTGGAAGCTTCGACACGACGTGCGTCAGCAACATGCGTGCGATGTTCTCGGCAGTTGTCGGAACATTCACGAGTACTGTTTTCATCGCGTTGCGCTCGAGAAACTCCCGCACGACCATGTCCGACGCATCGCACAGGAAGCAGTGGTCGAGTTCATCCAACTTGTCTTGAATCAACAGCTTCATGTCGTAGTAATCCATCACCATGCCGTTGGCATCAGGCTCACCGGTGAGGATCACGTGTGCTTCGTACGAGTGACCATGAATATTCTTGCACAGACCCTCATGGAAGGGAAGGCGATGCCCCATCTCCCAGCGGAACTGCTTCGAAATCGTGGTACGCATGATTACGCCTTCGTGTGTTCGACGACGATCACACTGTTGATGCCGCCGCGTGCTTTCCAATCTGCTGTGACCTTCATGTAGATCGGGTCGCAGCATGCAACGAGATCATCGAGGATCTGGTTGGTCACAGCTTCGTAGAAGATGCCACGATTGCGGAAGTCGAGGTAATAGTACTTCAACGCCTTGAGTTCAACGCATACATCGTTCGGGATGTACTCAACGGTAATTGTCCCGAAGTCGGGCAGGCCCGTCTTTGGACAGACAGATGTGAACTCTGGGTTGACGTGAGTGATCGTGAACCGACGTCCTGGACGCGGATTCGGGAATGTTTCAAGTTGCATGGTGCAAAATTACGCAGAGAGCGCACAACGGCGGCGGGCCGTTGTGCGCTCTCGTGGTTCGTTGTGTGTGAAAATGCAGACTTAGTCCATGGGGACGGTCATCGGGAGCATCATGAGTGCACGCTCGGTAACGCCAAGCTGGGTGAGTTGGAGTGTGTGCTGGACTTGACTGCGGGTGCCGGCCGGGAGTGAGCGGTACATCTGCTCAGCGGCAGGAAGGTTACCCGTGATCTTGGCCATGAGGATTGAACGCAGGGCCGAACGAACCTCTACATCTTCGTCGTCATCGCCCTTGTCGATACCAAGCAGCTTTAGCAAGGCCGAGAGGTTGTCGATCTTCTTCGGATAGAGCACGATGTTCACATCGTCTGTTGGTGCTAGGCCGATTCGCTTCTTTGCCGTTGCGACCGCCACGTCGAGTCCACCAAGTATATCGACCAAGCCTGCATCCTTTGCCGCGGCACCAGTCCATACACGACCTCGTGCGAGCTTCCGTGCTGCGGCGGTATCCATCTTCCGCGACTGAGCAACCTTTTGAACAAAGCGTGTATAGATGCCTTGTCCGAACGCACGCAGTGTGTTCTTATCTCCGTCGGTCAACGGCAATCCAGCGTTCATGAACGACGCAGATGGTCCGAGTGACACGGTGTCGATCGTAATGCCAACCTTCGCAACGGAACCCGTGAAGTTCGGGATCGACATAATCACTCCAATAGAGCCGGTAATCGTTGATGGGTGAGCAATGATCGTATCACACGCCATTGCGATGTAGTAGCCACCCGAAGCAGCGACGTCGCTCATCGATGCGTAGACAGGCTTCGTCTTGCGGACTTCAAGAATCTCTGCCCAGATCTCATCTGATGCGAATGCAGAGCCCCCTGGACTATCGATGCGGAGCACGATAGCCGAGACATCGTCATTATCACGTGCTGCACGGAGATCGCGGATGAGAGTTCGTGCATAGATACCGTCGGAGCTGAACGGATCGGACTTTGTGCCTGGGCTGATTGCACCGGAGGCGTAAACGATAGCGATGCTCTTAGCTGTAGGATCATCTTCATTCGCTTCATTGAATGATTGCGCGTACTTCGCCAGCGAAATTGTTTTTAGTAACGGATGCGCGCTTGTATCCTCGGGATTCATGCGTCGGTGTATGCGCTCCTTTAGTTCGGCTTCGCGCATCATGACATCAATCAGGCCATGCGTGAGCAACGAATCCGGAATATACACGCCCTTATTCATGAGCGTTATGATGCGCTCTGGGCTGAGCTTGCGACTGCTAGCGACGGCGTCGACGAACATTGATGAGCGTTGCTGCAACAACGCACGAAGTTCTTCCTTAGCTGGTTCCGACCAGCTGTCGCGGCTCATTGTTTCGGCAGCTGACTTGTATTCCTCGAACTGCTCGACATGGAAGGAGACGCCAAGCTTCTCGAACATGCCTCTCATAAAGGGCGCTGATACTCCGAAGGCGTTGAACTCCATCATGCCTTCCTGTGGCATGATGATGGAGTCGGCAACCGTTGCGAGATAGTAGCCACCCTTGGTGCCCATCTCCATGTACGCATAGATGAACTTGCCAGAGCGTTTAAAGTCAATCAATGCTCCACGAATCTCATTGAGTTTTGCCATACCCGCCCCGGCGATGCCAGAGCGAATGTAGATGCCATGAATCTTATCATCGGCAGCTGCGTGGTCGATGGACAGAATAATGTCGCGCAACGACGGACCTGATTCGTCACCACCAAAGTTGAGCGCCATAGGAGGTTCATATTCCGGGACCCCCTTCGACAAGTCCAGCACAAGGACTGTCTTGTCGGTGACGTCGACCGTCTGTTTCGACTCAAAGCTTGATAGGAACATTCCTACGAAGAGGGCAAAGACGCCGATAATCACCACGAGCAGGCCAACAATCACGCCGGCAATGATCCAGCCGCGTGAGCGACGACGTTGCATTGGAATGCCTGCGATAGGCGGCAGTGGAATCGGGTTAGGGGTAGGCGCAGGGTTATCTTGCATGTTCATGACTTTCGGTGAGTTCAAAACGATGGCCACAGTACGTAGCCATCGTCCGAAGGTTGCAGTTCCACAAAAGTACAGTGCATCGAAATGTCGACCCACGTCCCATCGTCCGAATTCCTATTGGAACGGTACGTTTACGACCTTCCCGCAGATCGCATTGCGATTCATCCGCGTGAAGAGCGGGACGCCAGCAAGCTGCTTGTGTGGCGTGGCCCCGGCCAGATCGAGCACCGCACATTCCGTGATGTGTCCGAGCTGTTGCCACGTGACTCGCTCTTGGTGGTCAACCATACCCGCGTGATTTGTGCGCGCATTGCGATGCAAAAGGCCACTGGTGGAATGGTCGAAGTACTACTGACCGATCCTGAAGTACCCTCGCGCGACCCAGCTGTGGTGCTTGCGTCGCGCGAGACATCACAGTGGCGATGTCTGATAGGGGGCAAGAATGTTCGCGAGGGCATGGTGCTTGTTGAGCCAACCTCCGGCTTGCAGGCGACTGTTGCACGTCGCGATGGTGCTGAGGGCTCTGTGGTACTCTCGTGGAATGATGATCGGTTGCTCGGAGATCTGCTTGATCAGATTGGCCGTCTGCCGCTACCGCCGTATCTGCATCGAGAAGCAGACGACGCTGATCGCGAGCGTTACCAAACCGTGTATGCAGTGGAGCCGGGCTCGGTTGCTGCACCAACTGCGGGCTTGCATTTTACCGACCGCGTCTTTGCGGCTTGCGATGCACGGGGGATTACCCGCGCGACGCTGACGCTCCACGTCGGAATGGGCACATTCCGTCCGGTTGAAGCCACAGATGTGCGCGAGCACGTGATGCATCAGGAGCGGTATGGGATTGGTCGCGCTGCATTAGAAGCAATGCTTCGTACTGTGACGTCTGATCATCCGTGGATTATCGCCGTTGGAACAACATCTATCCGAACCCTTGAATCGCTCTATGCTGTAGGTGCACGCAGCGTGCGTGATGGATCAGCAGAGCAATCGATGTATGTCGGACAGTGGGAGGCGTTTGATCCCACGCTGCACGGAGTGCCACGTGCTGATGTCGTGCGTGCATTGCTGGGCATGGCAGACTACTACAACGTTGATACGCTCTGGGGGGAGACGCAACTTATGATCGCTCCCGGCGCTCGCTTCGGCTTTACCGATGCATTGATCACCAACTTCCATCAACCAGGCAACACACTACTTCTGCTTGTTGCAGGTGCAGTTGGTGAAGATCAATGGCGACGTATGTATGCCGAAGCACTAGCGCACGACTATCGCTTCTTGAGTTACGGTGATTCGTCGTTGCTCTTCTGCCGCAAGCCTTAACGGACGCGTACGAACGCCGGTGATGTCGAAATCACCGTTACTGATGGTGGGGCAATAACGCGTGGTCGGACGATACCTGAGGGTGAGAGTTGGCTGATTTCAGCACGGAGATCACGCGCCGTAATCGATGCGATATCCTCGACACCACCACGGATTACCACCGAGATGCGCTGTGGCGAAAGTGTGAGGAGCGAATCGACGGCAACACCAAACCCAACAGGAACATCAGCAATCGTCCGATCTGCAGCCTGCTGCACGGAGAATGTCACGCGAACGCGCGACGGTTGGATGTTGATGAGCGATTGCAGAGAATCAGACACAGGAATATCGACAACGCGCGTCTCGTGCACATCGTCGAGGAAGATTGGCTCGGTGCTCCAATGCGTGAGACCTTCAACAACGTCGCGGGATCCACGAACCTCCACATTGATCACATCCGCACGTGGCTCGGCCGTGAGCAAGAATCCTGGACGGCACGCCAGCGAGTAAGTGACGCGCAGGGGAACGCGCTTGACAGCGAGATCGCCCGTTGTGAGTGTGATTCGTTCGGGTTGTACCGAGAGTGTACGCATCGGAATCGTTGTTGTAACGCCACTGAGCAAATCTGAGCTCTCAGCGATGTACGTCGAGGGCTGATCGCTCTGCATTGAGGCAAGGTCGAGTGTGCATGCCACCGACTTCGTAAAGTATAATGCATTCAAGATCTGAAGCCCTGTTGCACGAATGCGAATGCGCACCGAGGAGGGCACAGTAGAGAGCATCGCCTGATTCGGCGGAGAGATCACAACGAGCGGAACGTCTAGATCGTCCTCATACGTTCGCGTCAGCGACACGTACGTCCAGAGTCCGACCGCACCAAAGATTGCGATCAGGAGTGTGCTGATGCTGAATCGTCGTTGAGCCATGAGAGGTCAGTTGCAGGATCATCGAAGCGACGGCGCAGATTTTCGCGACGTGCAATCATCGATGTAATCCGAAAGATATAGCGTTTTCGTTCATCGATGTCGATCGTCGTCTCGATGCGTAGTGACATCTCATCGATGCGTTGGTGTAGACGATGGATCTCGATACTCAGGAGTGCATCGCGGATCGGCTTCCGCATGTCGTACTCTGGCATCTCGATATTGAAGCGGCCCCACGACTCACTAGGTGATGATGTTGCGAAGAGAATGTCCGCGATTTCACGACGTTCATCGGTCGAAAGTTCTTCGTCGTTGAGCAGCGGTTGGGTGAGTTCACCGTGTTCTTCTTCAGCGATCATCATGCGACGAAAAATGCGTCGTCCTCCCTCGCTCCAAAACGTCTCATCGGATACGTGGTAGGTGTTGAGGAGCATAGCCAGACCATCATTCAGTGTGAGAGCCACGCGGAGCAATTCGCGTTCGGGTGGCAGTAGGACAGCAACGATACGAGGCGGAGCCTCGACGATTGGTGCGTCTGCACGCGTTGATGCGCCGGACATTCGCTGCTGTGACGAAGACAATGTTGGTAGCGTCGACGGACGTCGCTGAACCACCGTGCGGAGCTCAGCGGACAGGTAGACCTCATCGAGTCGGAACATCTCCGACAGATCACGCAAGAGGAATTGATGTCGAAGCGTATCAGGTACTGATGCGATCCACTCCAGCATCGTGCGTACTGCCTTTGCCTGCTGCACGGGGTCGTTGAGCAGACCCTGACGTTTGTAGCGATCCGTCTGATGCATCAGCCACGACGGTGCCGTAGCGATCATCGAACGCAGCGCATCGGGTCCGACCTCACGCACGAAAGAATCTGGATCGCTTCCTGGTGGTAGCACCACGCATTTCACATCGAAGCCAACAGCGAGGCCAAGCTCGATACCGCGCGTAATCGCTTTTTGTCCGGCTTCATCACTATCGAAGACGAGCACGATCGTGTCGGCATAGCGCTGTACGCGGCGCAACTGATCGGTGGTAAGTGCAGTGCCGGAACTTGCCACCGTATTGGTGAAACCAGCTTGATGAAGCGTAACAACGTCGGCCTGACCCTCCACCAGGATTGCCGTGCGGTGTTCGCTGATCGAACGCTTGGCTTGGGAGAGTCCGTAGAGAACACGACTCTTATCGAAGACAAGGCTCTGGGGTGAGTTGATGTACTTGGGTGATCCTGGATCGTCAACGATCGTGCGAGCGCTGAAGCCGACAACGCGACCTGACTCATCGGTGATGGCGAACATTGCCCGACCTCGGAAGCGATCGTATGTCTTGCCATCCTCGCGGGTGATGACAAGTCCGGCATCGACTAAGTGTTCAATTGAAAAGCCCCTTGTCAGAAGCACATTCATTGTAGAGTCCCATGCAGCCGGTGCTGCACCCAGTGCAAACGACGACGTAATGTCGGCACCAAAGCCGCGCTTCGCAAAGTAGGCGCGAGCTGTTGCGCCATCGGACGAAGCGAGGGTCTCTTGATAGAAGACACTTGCCTCGCGTAGTGCGCGGAGAGCAGCATCTTTGCGGGCGAGTTCACCTGTTGGGTCGTCGCGCTCTTCCTCGGGGATATCGATGCCAGCACGCTGGGCCAGATGCTTGATCGCATCCACAAAGCCCATGTGGAGGTGCTCTTCAACGAACGTGATCACGTTACCCGCCTTACCACATCCGAAGCACTTATAGATACCACGTTCAGAATTGACATTGAACGACGGCGTCTTCTCCTTGTGGAAGGGACACAGCCCGAGATAGTTCTTTGTGGAGCGCTTAAGCTGCACGTGCTCACCAATCACATCGACAATGTCAGACTGTGATCGAACCTGATCGATGATATGTTGAGGGATGCGCACAGCTACTATGGGAGCACATCAACAGTTGACGTGTCAGGACATACGCTTAAAAGTTGATCGATTGTGTTTCCGGAGCGCGGACAGACCAATGTGGCGGCAATTTCATAGCTTGGTACAAGCACAAAACGGCGCTCTGCCATACGGGCATGAGGAATATGGATCTCATCTTCGTCGAACACTTCGTCCTCGATCATAATAACATCGATGTCAATCTCTCGCTCACGCCAACGCTCGCGTTGTGTGCGTCCCAGCACCTGTTCGATCTCCTTGCATCGGTCATGAATTGCACGTGCGCTCAAATCGCTCGTGCCGATGATGGCTGCGTTCACAAATGCTGGTTGATCGAGAAACCCCACGGGCTCGGTCGTCCAGAGGCGCGACCGTTGGGGCCGCACCAGAAATGATCGCTCGAGCTCGAGCATGGCGCGGTGCACCATTGCTGCTGAATCACCGATATTGGATCCAAGGCCGATCAGGACACGTCGGTGCACGATCACGCCTCGTGGCTAACGGTGATTTCCGTCTCGACGTAGTCCAACACCTGTTGAATTGGTACGCTCACCTTGCGAACACGCACGGTGGATTGACGGATTGCTGCAAAACGATCGATGATCGACGATGCCATGTCGAATGCAAGCGTCTCAATCAACTCGCACGGTTCACCGTTCATGTGTTCGTTCACGATGAAGAGGATTTCCTCGTAATTCACGCTATCGCCTACATCATCGCTGACGACAGCCTTCACCGTATCGTACCACACATCAACGTCCACTTGATACCGACCACCCAAGCTCCGCTCTTCGTCACGTACACCGTGAAAGGCATAGAACTCGGCATTGACGACGGACACGCGTGTAAGATTCGTTTGGCGTTTCATGGCTGGGGCTAGGGAAGTTGATTGAAACCAAGACGTAACTGTCCCGAAACTAGCCCTGAAATAGGTAATTTTGTTCGACGCATTTTCGCGTACACCACCAAACCATCAATACCACTAGGATTTTGGTATGCCAATGAAGCCAAAGCTCGTTGAGGCCTTCCACGTTCAGATTCAGGCAGAGTTCCAAAGTGCATATACGTATCTCGGAATGGCCGCTTGGTTCATGGAGAACAATCTCCCGGGATTTGCCCAGTGGATGCGTTTCCAATGGGAAGAGGAAACCTTGCACGCGATGAAACTGTATGATTTCCTGCACAATCGCGGAGAGCAGGTCGCGCTGCGTGCCGTTGCAGCTCCATCGAAGAAGTACACCACGGCTGTGAACGTGTTTGAGAACGTGCGGAAGCACGAGCAGATGATCACCAAGAGCATTAACGATCTCTATGAGCTCGCGCTGAAGGAGAAGGATCTACCTTCGCAGATTGTTCTGCAGTGGTTCATTAATGAGCAAGTTGAGGAAGAAGCGCAAGTGATGGAAATCATCGAGCGCTTGAAGCTTGTTGGTTCTGACGGACCTTCTATCTACCTCATGGATCGGCAAATGGCCGAGCGTCCAGCTCCAACAGCAAGTCCGAAAGCCTAAGGACAACAGTAATGATTGAGACGAGTCGCCAACGCACGAGCGAATTGCTTGCCAATTGCCTCTCTACGGAAATTGCTGTTGTGGGCGACGTCATGCTCGACCGGTATTTCTGGGGGAGCGTGCATCGTATATCGCCTGAAGCACCGGTTCCTGTTGTCGACATCGACAACGAGAGTTTTCATCTTGGTGGTGCAGCAAATGTGGCGAGCAATCTGCGCGCGATTGGTGTAACACCGTTGCTTTGCGGTGCCATCGGCGATGATTTCTCGGGACGTATGATCGGAGAGATCTGCGATGAGCTCGGTTTGCTGCGTGATGGTCTAGTAACCATCGCTGGACGCCCAACAACGGTGAAGACGCGCGTGATTGGGAATAATCAACACATCGTGCGACTCGATCGTGAGACGCGCGATCACGTGTCGCCGGACGTCGTTGCGAACCTTGCGGCATTCCTGCGTTCGCGCACGAATCTGTCTGCAATTGTGCTTGAAGACTACGACAAGGGCTTCCTCTCGCCACGTCTGATTACGTCGGTGATCTCGGT
Source organism: Melioribacter roseus P3M-2 (assembly GCA_945883395.1). Classification (GTDB taxonomy): domain Bacteria; phylum Bacteroidota; class Ignavibacteria; order Kapaibacteriales; family Kapaibacteriaceae; genus UBA10438. The sequence continues at coordinate 5,305 of CAMCXP010000031.1, read as the reverse complement.
GGCCCATGATCGCGGCATCCCTGTGTTCGTGGATCCCAAGTACCGGCACTTCTTCGACTTTACAGAGTGCACGGTGTTTAAGCCCAATCGCAAAGAAGCTGCTGACGCTTTGCAGATGAAGATTGCAACACTCGACGACGCACGTAGGGCTGGCGAGCAGTTGTTGCAGCGTCTGCGCTGCAAAGCCGTCTTGTTAACGCTTGGTGCCGAAGGGATGATGCTGATCGAGCGTGGTGGTGCAGTGAGTACTGTGCCGACGCGCGCGAAGAATGTTGCCGATGTTTCTGGTGCTGGCGATACAGTTGTGGCCACGCTTGCCGCCATGATGTCTGCTGGAGCGACGGTGCGTGAAGCTGCTGCGCTTGCAAATGTCGCAGCAGGATGTGTCGTAGCCGAGCCGGGCATTGTAGCAATCACGCCAGAAATGCTGCTCGATGCAGTGAGTGAATCGTGATTGTGCACGCAGACCATGCGCGTGTGAGTGAGCTCGGTGCAACGCTTCGAGAAGCCGGGCAGCGCGTTGTATTCACGAACGGCGTATTCGACATTCTCCATGCCGGACATGTGACGTATCTCGAGCAAGCGCGTGCATTAGGCGACACGCTTGTTGTCGGACTCAACACTGATGCGTCGGTGCGAAGACTCAAAGGTCCGGAACGTCCCATCAACGCGGAAGACGACCGTGCGTGCGTTATCGCAGCATTGCGAGCTGTCGACCATGTTGTTTTGTTCGATACCGACACGCCGCTTGATGTGATTGTTGCGCTCATGCCCGACGTCCTTGTCAAGGGCGGCGATTACACGCGCGACACCATCGTCGGTGCAGATGAAGTTGAAGCGGATGGTGGAACAGTGTGCACCATTCCGCTCGTGGAAGGTCGGTCAACGACCGCAATCATCAATCGCGCGCGAACGGTCTAAACCACAATTCGCCAATGCTCACTGTAACGGTGAGACGCGTAAAGTACTCCGATACACTTCCTGTGGCGGGTCCGCGATAGCCCGCCTGTACTGCCGCATCAACCGTCGCGCTTTGTCCGAGAGGGAAGTCAAAGCCTGCCGCTGCCGCATACTCGTGAATTGGTGACCCCTTGAACGTATAGTACATCCGTTGATAGGACAGTCCGGCACGGAAGCCCCATTTATCCCAGAACGTAGGCGCGTAGTGAGCAGCTTGAAGGCTATATCCAAGTGACGCGCGAAGTGAACGATCATAGGCAGCATCTGCACGCGGGTTAACATCGACGCCCGAGTGATCCGACCATTCGAGATCAGCACCAACTGTCGAACGTCCAAGTGATGTCGATGCACCTATGCCAACAGAAACCGGAAAGTCCGTGACGCCAGAGATCGCGAGTGTTGAATCTACATAGACGCTATTACCGAGTAGGCCAGCAGCGCGATAGACGGTATTCATTGACCCACGAGGGCCAGCCGAAATGAAGCCACCGAGTGAAACCGATGAGGTTCGATAGAAGAGTCCTCCACGGAGGAGTACGCCACGCACGTCATACGATGTCGATGTCTGTACACGTTCGTTGATGGCATCGACGTAGAGCAATTCCGACATCGAGATTACACCAAACAGCGCCTGCATTGAGACGCCAGCGTATAGGTTGCCAAACCGGCTGGAGGCACCGATTTGAATCGCCGATGTCCCTCCGCTGCCTTGTTGCAGTGCACGTCCAGTGAGAGGTGTGCCATCGACAAGTGTTGACAGGGGGCGTTCTGTGAGGTAGTTGACGGAAGAATAGGGAATTACACCAACGGACACGCCGAAGCCGCGGAGTGTATCAACGGCAAACAGCACCATGAGTCCGTCGATTTCGCCATTGTTTTGACGGTTTGAGAGTTGGTCTTGTGAAGAGAGCTGCTGATTGAAGCGGTATCCGGCTTGTAGGCGCGTAAATGGTGACATCCCCAGGAGCGCTGGATTCACAATGTTGATACCGTGGTCGCTCGGCATAGCGATTGCCGTGCCTGCCATACCATCGTAGAGTGCGCCAATTGTCCGGCGCATATCGCCAAGACCGATCGCTGAATAGTTGGAACCACCTTGTGCGATGGCTGCAACGCATGTGCCCAGAAGCGCACAGATAAGCGTGAGGATGGCTTTCATTTGACGAACACACCCGGAATCATGTACGCAACGGTTAGTCGTGGGCGCCTGAATGGATCGTCTGCCAACGTATAGAGATGCAGGCGATTCATGCGCCAGGATTCGTATACACCAGTCGGTTGAATGAACAGCTCGCCACGTCCGCCATTCCTTCGAAGAAGCTGCAGAAACGGACCAAGATTCTCGAAAACAAACTCGCCTGTGCTTGTGCCGCGTGCTGCGAGATTAATCGCCGGACCCAACGCAGGGACGTAATTGAGGCTCAATATCTCGTCACGACCAAACGTGCCAAGAGTTGATGCTGCGGTATTCACCGCGACGCGCAGCGTTCCACCGAGGATTATTGCATTAGATGGTATCGAATCGAGCGAGCACAGCAGTCGTGCGTCGAGGATGTGTCCGCCTTGAATCACTACCTCACCTGCACGAGGCACAGCGGTAGAGATGAAGTTGGCAACCGCACATTCAACGAACGACGTGTCGCGCGTTGATGTCGAATCGCGCAGTTGACGCACCACGCGCAATTGCATGCGCTGGCGTACACCCTCGAGGTTGCGGAACTGGCGAATCGAAGACGTTGAGGACGAGAGCAACACCATGCCATAGATGTCTTTCACGGCAGCAGAGTCGCGCCCCTTGATCAACCACTGCTTAATGCGCGCGGTGTCCAGTGGAACATAGACTGCTGTATCGGCACCTGTTGTGATCGTTGTTGTGAACTGTGCCAGTGGACGATCAGTGACTGCGTAATAATCTGTGGCACCAGACGCATTCCAGATTGAATCCCACGTTGCGTTTGCAGACCAAGCCTTGTTGAGTTCGAAGGCACTAATGGCCAGCGAGTTATCAGTAGTGTCGCCGTACCTATAGTCCTGAGGGATCATCGTCAAGTCTGCGCTGATAAGGTCGTAGTTTGAACCATCGCCGAGGTCGGGATAGTTGATAAACTCGATGAAGACACGTGCTTGATCGGATCTGGTATTGCCGAAAAGGAAGAACGCACCATTCACAGACGGCGTGCGTCGCTGAACTGTGCTATCCGAGAGAAAGAAAGGTCGTTCGAGCGATGATGACGCATACAGCGTATCGGTTCCGGGAACAACATCGGTTCCCACAACGGTTGGCAGATCATTGCATCCGACCACGACGATGCACAGCAACGCCATGCAATATGAAAGAGCGTGACGACCACGCAGAACGGTGCGCACGATTACTTCGATTCCTTTACCAGAGTGCGATAGAACTCGTCGTACGATTGGGCTGATGCAGTCCAACCCATGGGCGACGTCATGGCTCTGGCGACGATCCCATTCCATACTTCGTGTGTAGCGTGCAGAGCAGCCACGCGCTGGAGTGTCTTCATGATATCAGCGCTATCGCCCTTCTTCATCAGGAAGGCATTACCAGTGTTCTTCTTTTCATCAACTTCGGTGAGGCCTTCGGCGATACCACCAACAACACGCACAACAGGAACAGTGCCATAGATTGAGGCAATGCGTTGGAACTGCCCCGACACCTCATGCCGAGACGGCTTCACGAGTACTGTTGCACCGGCCATCAGCTGATGCAGATATTCTTCATCGAAGCCAACATTTACCGATACCTGTTGGGGGTACTTCTTTGCCAGAGCATCTGCACTTTTCTTCAGTGGGGAGGTCATCTCAGAAGCTATGATCACCTGCATGCCTGCCTTCACCAGCTCAGGCGCTGCAGCGATCAGCACATCAGCACCGCGTTCCTCTGTAAGTGGGCCAACGAACGCAACGACAGTCGTTTCTCCGTTAACGGCCAGACCGCTGAGCTTTTGCAGCGCTTCGCGCGCTGATTGCTTATTCGAAATGTCCTTTGCGTCGAACTTTGCGCGCACATTTGCGTCGGTTTTCGGATTCCAGTGAAGCAGATCGATGCCATGTGTGATGCCTACTAGCGGCTTTTTCTCAAGAAGGGGCGCCCAGTTTTCCTTGAACTCCTTCATGGCCATCAGTTCCTTTGCATACGTCGGTGAGAACGTCGACACACGGTCTGCGTACGCCATGCCTGCGCGCAGGAAGTTCATCTTGTTCTTATACTTTGCTTTGTCGAGTGCTTCATCGGTCAGGCCAGTCTTCTGCAGCGACTTCAGGGGGAATACGCCCTGCTGTTCGAAGTCGGTAATCGTCATCACGATTTTTGTCTTGCGAAACTCTTGCTGATAGCGCGTGCGGATGTAGGCCGGTATCAATGCTGTTTGCCAGCCAACGCAGTGAATGATATCGGGGAACCAACCAAGGAGCAAACACGTTTCGAGCACCGTACGGTTATAGAAAATAAAACGCTCATCGTTGTTAGCAAACGGTGTGCCCGTAGCAATATCAGCTTCCACACCCTTGTTGACATCAAGGTAGTTGGAGTTCGTCGTGATGTAGGACTGCACCTTCACGCGCGGATTATTAATCGAGCTCGACTTCACCGTTGCTGGGTGGGCATCTGCGCCGATGGGAATCGGAATGTCCCGCAAGCGGTTAATCTCGTGAATGCGATTCTTGCGCTCTGAAATGAATCCATACTTTGGCATCATTGCACGAATGTCGTGGCCGATCTCACGGACGCCGAGTGAGTGTGCATAGCACAGGTCAGCCAGTTCCGATGTTTTTATGAACGGATAGATCTCGCTCGTAACAAAAAGAATGCTGAGGGGTTTGGCCATACAGGTGCGGACGCTAATTGACAGAGAATGCCAGCAAGTAGCAAAAATACGGCTTTGGTGCGCTAGTCGCTAATCTGTTATCGTGTATTTTCTCCACGTAGCCGCATTTTCTCCGGATTTCAAGAGCAAGCGTGTTGATAACGTAAAGGAATTGTCGCGAGCATCGATGGACGGCACTGAGCGCGTGCCGCGACAGGTGCGGAGCATTCAACATAATCTTCGAAGCGAAAAACAGCCTAGATCACAGTGAAAATGGAGTTCGGACTCTCGTCCTGAAACTTTTTTCACCATACCATTTGGTCTTGTCCCAGAAAGCCTCTATGTTTGTCTCCCCTTCAAGCGGCCAACGCTTTTCGGGCCGCCATAAAACAGCGGGACGTGATGTTCTTTGACAACAGGAAGCAAGCAGTAAACGAAAAGGGTAGGACAAATGTTCTACCCCCGTCAAACGAGTCTGCTCTTGGGCAGACTTAATTGAGATCAATTCGGAACAACAACAA